>JAIFMP010000021.1 GCA_020048405.1 Hydrogenophaga sp. | reverse complement strand
CAGCCATGGCCGTATGGGCACCGATGTGCACGTTGTGTCCAATCTGTACCAAGTTGTCGAGCTTGACGCCGTCTTCGATCACGGTGTCGTCAAGGGCACCTCGGTCGACACATGTGTTCGCACCCAACTCCACATCGCTACCGATGCGCACAGCCCCAAGCTGCTCTATCTTGATCCACCGCCCGTCCTGCTGAGCAAAACCAAATCCATCGGCCCCAATGACCACGCCTGAATGCAGGATGCACCGGCTGCCCACAATGCAGTTTTCGCCAAGGGTCACCCGGGCGTGCAGAACGGACGCATCTCCAACGCTCGCCCCGGACTCAATGACCACATGACTCCCCAAACGCACGCCTGATCCAATACAAGCCCCAGACCCGATGTAGACCATTGGCCCTATGGCGGCATCTGCACCAATGGACGCCGTGGGCTCGATCACTGCTGTTGGGTGAATGAATGGGTTTACTGGCGCCGAGTGAACAGCACGCCAATATTGGGTCAGCCTCGCGAACGAAACATAAGCGTCCGGCACCACAATGCAGGGGCCCTTCTGGCTAGCAAGTTCTGCCAGTGAAGGCCCCACAAGCAAGGCTGAGGCTTCGGTGTTGCCGATGTGTTTGGCAAACTTGATGTGGCTGACAAAAGCCAGGGACCCAGCCTTAGCACTTTCAACCGGGGACAAGCGTTCGATCAGCGTGTCCGCTCCGCGCAACTCGCCACCGAGTGCTCGCGCTATATCGCTCAGCAATTGGGCCAATTGGAACTGGCCCCGCTCACTTGCCGCCGTTGATCACCTTCAACACACGGTCGGTGATGTCAAACTTAGGGCTGGCATAGGCTGTCTCTTCAATCACCAAATCAAACTTCTCGCTTTCCGCGACTTGTTTGAGAGCCTTGTATGCGCGCTCCAGAGCTTGTTGATATTCTTCATTCTTTCTCGAACCTAGATCCTCTTGGAATTCCCTCTGCCGCCGCTGGAACTCACGATCCTGTTCAACCAACTGCCTCTGACGGCTGACCCGTTGGCTTTCCGCAAGAGTAGGTAATTCGCGTTCGAATTTCTCGGTAGCAGTCTTAAGTTGGGTCCCCAGATCAGCCAGCTCCTTTTCTCGCTTGGAGAACTCTGCTTCCAACTTGGTCTGAGCGGCTTTAGTCGAGTTCGAGTCACGTATCAGGCGTTCTACGTTAACCACACCAATACGAATATCTTGAGCAGTAGCCGTCAAACTGGCGACCACAAATGTGACAACGGTCAACGATTTGCTGAGAAAAGTAATCATTAGAAAGAGGTTCCGATTTGAAATTGGATTTTCTGGATTTTGCAATCCGCAGCGGACCCACTGGAGACAACCAACTGAGGCCAACACCCACTGAGGCGCGCATGGTGCCGAAATCCAGCTTGTCAGACTCACCGTAAACATTGCCCGCATCTACAAAGCCGAAAACACGTAACGTACGGTCATTGCCAGCGCCGGGGAAGGGGGCGAGCAGCTCAGCGTTCAGCGCCACCTTCTTGGGCCCGCCAATGAACGAGCCAGTGATGTCCCGCGAGCCCAAAGTGCCCTGCTCAAAGCCGCGGACAGACCCAAGCCCACCGCCAAAAAAGTTCTTGAACACAGGGAATGGACGGCCGCCCAGCCCTTTACCCCAGCCCAAATCCGAATTGAAAGCCAGCGTGAATTGCTTGTTCAGTGGAACGTACTGCTGAAACTGGTAGTTGGCCCGCAGATATCTTGTGTCACCACCAACACCCCACTCCGTCTGAACGCGCTGAAGACGGCCGCTCGTCGGGACCAAGGCACTGTCGCGGTCGTCACGCGTCCAGCCCACGGTCAGGGGCAAGGACACGCTGCGTTCGCCGTATTGCCTCGCGAACTCCAGATAGGCGGCAGGCATGCTGGTGCCAGACACGATTTTGGTGGACTCTGCGCCTCCACCAAAAAACACAGTGTCAGTTTCCGTGAACGGAATGCCAAACCTCACATTGAAGCCAGGCGTGATCAACTGGTAGTCACCGCCTTGCTGTGTATAAGGACGTGTGGTTCGGTAATAGACATCAACAGTGCGTGAAATACCGTCTTGTGTGAAGTACGGGTCTGTCGTAGTGACAGATACTTGGCGGTTGAACTTACTGGTATTGAGGTCAACGCCCAGGTAATTTCCTGTTCCAAATACGTTTTCCTGTTTGATACCAGCAATAAATGACACCTTCTCAGCTTGGGAGTATCCAGCGCCGATCGACAAATTGCCGGTGGGTTTCTCTGCCACGGTCATTTGAAGATCGACCTGATCGGGCGCTCCCAAGACCTCTTGGGTATCGATACCCACTTGGGTGAAAAATCCCAGACGATCCACGCGATCGCGTGACAGCTTGATGCGGTCGCTGTCGTACCAAGCCGATTCAAACTGACGCAACTCTCGTCGGATCACCTCGTCACGGGTCCGGTTGTTGCCAGCGATGTTGATACGGCGCACGTACGCTCTGCGTGATGGCTGGGCCTGCAGTGTCAATGCGACCCGACCGTTGGTACGGTCAATGTCTGGTGCAGCATCAACCCGCGCAAAGGCGAAGCCAAACGCACCAAAATAGTCGGTGAAGGCTTTGGTGGTAGCGGCAACCTGGTCGGCGTTGTAAGGCTCTCCTGCTTGTACCGAGATCAGACGTTTGAAATCGTCCTCTTTGCCCAGGAAATCGCCCGCCAACTTCACGGAAGAAACCACGTATCGGTTTCCCTCCGTGATGTTCACGGTCAAGGTTACCTCGTCCTTGGACGGCGAAAGTGCCACTTGTGTAGAGTCGATGTTGAACTCGAGGTACCCGCGAGTAAGGTAATAAGACTTCAAAGACTCCAAATCTGCCGCAAGCTTTGGACGCGAATACCGGTCTGATTTGGTGTACCAGCTCAACCAACCGCCTGTATCCAAATCGAACAGTTCCTTGAGTGTCGATTCTGAAAACGCATTGCTTCCAAGAATCCGGATTTCGCGGATTTTGGCAACGTCGCCTTCCACAACACTGAAATTGAGGTTCACCCGATTGCGTTCTGTGGGTGTGACAGTCGTCAGGACCTGAGCCGCATACATGCTTCGGTTCAAATACTGGCGTTTGAGTTCCTGCTCGGCTCTGTCGGCCAAGGCCTTGTCAAACGGGCGTCCGTCGGTCAAACCGACGTCCCGCAATGCCTTGCGCAGCACCTCATTGTCAAATTCTTTCACACCCGAAAAACTGATGTCAGACACAGTGGGGCGCTCCTCGACTACTACCACCAACACATCGCCGCTGACATCAATACGCACGTCTTTGAAGAGCCCAAGGGCGAACAAAGCCCGGATGGCTGCAGCCCCTTTTTCATCGGTATAGGTCTCCCCTACCCTGAAGGGAAGCGATCCAAAAATGGTTCCTGGTTCAACCCGCTGCAGTCCTTCGACTCTGATGTCGCGAAGAGAAAAGGGATCGAGTGCAAAAGCAGGCGCCACAGTCAGCAGCGAAGACGCAACTGCAGTCAGGGCTACAGCCCTTAGGCTGGAGAGTTTGATTTTCATGAGGAGGGATCAGCCCAGGAGACGGGCAACATCGTTGAAAAGGGCTATGGCCATCACGCCCATGAGAAAGGTCATGCCACCACGCTGGAGTCGCTCCGTCCAAACAGGAGATGGTTCGTGACCTGTTATGGCTTCATAAAGATAATACATCAGGTGCCCCCCGTCCAAGAGAGGCACAGGCAACAGGTTAAGAACCCCCAAGCTGACGCTGATCACCGCCAAGAAGAGCACATACGCCACCAGACCTCTGCTGGCGGACTTGCCAGCATGGTCAGCAATCGACACAGGCCCACTGAGATTCTTCAGGGAGGCTTCCCCAGTCAACATCTGCGACATCATTTTCAGCGTGAGCAATGACATCTCCCAAGTTTTGGCCAACCCATTGGAAAGACTTTGAGCAAAGGACATGCGCACCTCTGTCAACTCAGGTGGCGCTCCAACATAAGCTCCGATCCGAGCCGTCCATTTGCCGTCCACCAGCTCCGGCTTTGGCTTGACTGAAATGATTAACAATTTTCCGTTGCGCTCGATGGTCCAATCTTGGGTGTACTGCTGGCCAAAGACCCCCACCGATGTGCGAATGCGATTGCGCAACTGCTGTGCATCCTGAATGTCTTGTGTTCCCACTTTGCGAACCAAGTCCCCTTCCGCCAACCCCGCAGCAGCGCCAGCACCACCGGGCATAACAGCCCCCAAACGCGGCGCAGAGAAAGGGGCCAACAACCCAATCTGCTGGAAAAGTCGTGCATCCATTTCACGGGTATCCAGATCAGACAACGGCAAGGGGATGAGCCGACTCGGGGTCCCATTTTCTTCATCGGAAATGGAAATCTGCACGTCTGTTTTCTCTATCGCAGCTTGCGTAAGCACCCAACGCAACTGATCAAACGATTCAGTGATCAGAGGTTCATCATCCTTTATGCGTGTCGACACCACCCAATCGCCAGCCTGAAATCCAGCTCGTTCAGCGATGGAACCAGTCACAGGTGAACCCAGAACTGGTTTGGGCTGTTCAACACCCCACCAATTCACCGCAGAATAGAGAAAGACTGCCGCGAAAAGATTGGCCATGGGTCCGGCCAGAACAATCAACGCACGGCTGCGCAAGGGCTGCGTATTGAAGGCCAAATGACGCATCTCAGAGTCCACGTGAGCATCCCGTTCGTCCAGCATGCGGACAAACCCACCAAGAGGAACCGCAGCGAGCACAAACTCTGTACCGGTGTGGCGTTGACGCCAAGTGAAAAGAGGCTTTCCAAATCCGATTGAAAACCTCAGCACTCGAACGCCACAAGCCAGTGCCATTCGATAATGACCATATTCATGCACAGCAATCAGCAAAGCCAAGCCGAACACAAAAGACAACAGAGTGACCAGCATGAGTGAGGTCAACCCGCCAAAGAGGCCATCGCGCCCAAGGCAACCCGGCGGGCTTGTGCATCGGTTTCCAGCAGATCGGACTCTGTTTGTGGGTTGTCGGGAATACAACTCTCCAACACACACCGGTTCAAAGAGTGGATTTGATCAAACCGAATGCGTCGATTCAAAAATGCATCCACCGCAACTTCGTTGGCGGCATTCAAAACAGCTGTTGTACCGAAAGGTGCATCTAGCGCTTGCCATGCGAGACCCAAGCCAGGAAATCGCTCGGGCTCAGGTGGTTGAAATGTCAGCGGCGGCAACTTGGAAAAATCCAGTGGAGCAGCCCCGGATGCCACTCTTTCCGGCCATGACAGCCCGTACGCAATAGGCACCCGCATATCGGGCGTTCCCAGTTGGGCTACCACTGAGCTGTCCTTGTACTGAACCATGGAGTGAATCACGCTTTGCGGATGGATCACCACTTCAATTTGCCAAGGTTGGAAGCCAAACAAATAGTGCGCCTCAATGACTTCAAGAGCCTTGTTCATCATCGTGGCGGAATCCACCGAGATTTTTCTGCCCATCACCCAATTGGGGTGAGCGCAGGCCTCTTCCGGGGTCACACTGGACAGAGTTTGAATTTTGCGCGTCCTGAAGGGCCCTCCAGACGCTGTCAGAACAATTTTCTCGACCCGCGCGCCCCACGTTGCACGTTCATCAGGCAGTGACTGGAATATGGCGGAATGCTCACTGTCAATCGGCAGCAAGGTGCCCCCGCCTTGATGGACAGCCCTCATGAAAGCAAGGCCTCCGACCACCAACGCCTCCTTGTTGGCGAGCATGAGTTTCTTGCCGGCACGGGCGGCCGCCATACATGGCGCTAAACCAGCAGCCCCCACGATCGCGGCCATCACGCTGTCAACGCGATCGTCTGACACGACGGCGAGCAAGCCCTCCATTCCGGAAAGTACCTGTGTGTCCCAGCCTTCGGCCAAAACCCGGTCTGCCAACAACGAAGCGCAATTTGAATCCGCCATCACGGCGAATCGAGGAGAAAACTGCTTGATTTGACCAAGTAGCACATCAACCTGGGTGGAAGCTGTCAATGCAAAAACTTTGAACTGGTCAGGGTGACGCGCCACGACGTCGAGCGTGCTGGTTCCGATGGACCCAGTTGAACCCAAAATGGTGATCTGTTGCATACAGGCCCTTACACGCTGAAAAACAAAACAGCCAGAGGCAGCACAGGAAGCAATGCATCAATGCGGTCAAGAACCCCACCGTGACCTGGCAGCAAATTGCTGGAGTCTTTGAAACCTGCACTCCTTTTGACCAAGGACTCGACCAGGTCACCCAAAACACTTGCCACGGCCAGGCCGGAGAAAAGAATCCAACTCAGCACGGGATGTCGATCGAAAAGGACGCTGTAGAAACTGAGTGAGTGTGGGGAAAAATGCGAATCACCCCAAATCCAAGTCAACGCCAGAACCATCACCCCAATCCAACCGGCTATTGCCCCTTCCCAGCTTTTGCCGGGGCTGACCGAAGGTGCCAACTTATGGGAACCAAACGCCTTTCCACCGAAGTACGCAGCCACATCGGCAACCCAAACCAGGGCAAGAACCGAGAACAAGTAGTTGATACCGACATAACGTGCGTGGGCCATAGCGAGCCAAGCGAGCGCCAGTACCACCAAGCCCACTGCAACACGCAGAACCAGCGGTACATCCACCCAGACCCCAATTCCCTTTTTCAACAGAACAGGAACCAGTAAGCCCCAGACAACTGGAGCAAGAAACCATACAGCGGGGGGAGGGACAAGGCCAAATTGAGTCCAAGTACCCAACAACAGAACTCCAAACGCCAGCCCCATCAGGGCTGACTTGAAGTTCCCGATACCATTCATTCGCCCCCACTCCCACACTCCAGCGGAAATGAACAACAAACCAAACGCGATGAATGGCCTTGGATCGGGCAAAAACAACAGCGGAAGGAGAATTGCCAATAACACGATTGCTGTGATCAGGCGCAGTCTTAACAAAACGTCATTCCTTGTCTGAATCAGGCCGTTCTGACAAGATTTGATCGGATGTTCGTCCAAATCTACGTTCACGGTTTTGGTATGCCATCAATGCTGCATCCAATTCACTTTGCCCAAAATCTGGCCAGAGCACATCTGAAAAGTAAAACTCGGTGTATGCCATTTGCCAAAGCAGAAAATTGCTGACGCGCATTTCACCGCCAGTACGGATAAACAAGTCAGGGTCCGACACATGGGCCAGTGCCATGTGCTCAGACAGAGATGCTTCGGTCAGTGGCAGTCCATTTGCGTGGACTTTCGTAGCCGCTTGACAAATATCCCAACGACCACCGTAATTGAAGCAGACATTCAGTACCAGACGTTGATTGCCTGATGTGTGAGTCTCAGCTCGGCAAAGCCCCTCCGCGACCCGCGGATTCAACTTGCTTCTGTCTCCAGGAAAATGCAACTGAACGCCCTGTTCGTGCAGTTTCGGGACTTCCCGGGAAAGTGCCATGCCCAGCAATTCCATCAACCCAGAAACCTCGTCTTGGGGACGGTTCCAATTCTCTGACGAGAATGCAAAAACGCTTAGCACGTGAATTCCACGATCAATACAGGCTTTGACCGTCGCTCTCAGTGCATCAACACCCCGCTTGTGCCCAGCGATTCTGGGCATATATCGCTGCTTTGCCCAGCGCCCATTTCCGTCCATGACCACAGCAACATGGGCAGGCAGACCCACATCGCCGCCAGAATCTGGAAGTTGGAGCGGTTGTTTGGCGATAATTGGCAAAGGTGGAATGTCCTCGAAACGGTCAGACGGCCAAAATGTCCTGTTCTTTCGACGCAACTAACCGATCAACCTCTGCGATGTACCGATCAGTCATCTTCTGAACGTCTTCTTGTGTCTTTCGTTCATCGTCTTCAGACGCTAGCTTGTCCTTCACCAAGCGCTTGACTGATTCGTTTGCATCCCTGCGCAAGTTGCGAATCGCAATTTTTGCACCCTCGCCCTCATTACGCACCACTTTGGTCAACTCTTTCCTGCGCTCTTCAGTCATGGGAGGCAATGGAACCCGTATCAAATCACCTTGACTGGCTGGATTGAGACCCAAATCCGAATCCCTAATGGCTTTTTCAATCTTGGCACCCATCCCTTTTTCCCAAGGTGCAACACCAATCGTCCTCGCATCCAGCAAGGAAAGGTTGGCGACTTGGGAAATGGGCACCATTGATCCGTAGTAATCGACATGGACGGCGTCCAGCAACGCTGGGTTGGGTCTTCCAGTCCGAATTTTGGCCAGTCCGCCTCGAAATGCTTCGACGGACTGTTGCATTTTGTGTTCTATGGTTGTTCGGATATCAGCAATTGTCATTTTTTCAATCCTCACTCAAGAAAAACCAAAGGCCATCAAATATGGACCAAAGTACCTTCTTCGCTTCCCAAAACGATTCGCTTGAGCGCTCCGTGTTTGATGATGCTGAAAACCTTGATCGGCAGTTTTTGATCACGGCACAGAGCGAAAGCTGTGGCATCCATCACCTGCAAATTTTTCGCCATTGCCTCGTCAAACGTGATCGCACTGAACAGTGTCGCAGAGGGATCCTTCTTTGGGTCAGCTGAATAAATGCCATCAACCTTGGTGGCCTTCAGGACAATTTCAGCGCCTATTTCAGCACCACGAAGAGCGGCGGCTGTATCTGTCGTGAAAAATGGATTCCCGGTACCGGCCGCAAAAATAACAACTTTGCCTTCCTCAAGGTACTGTAGCGCCTTCGGTCGGACATAGGGCTCAACCACTTGCTCGATGGATATGGCTGACATCACCCTTGCTACCAAGCCCGCTTTGTCCATGGTATCAGCGAGCGCCAAGGAGTTCATCACGGTGGCGAGCATTCCCATGTAGTCTGCGGTGGCCCGATCCATCCCTACGGAACCACCAGCCACACCACGGAAAATGTTCCCGCCGCCAATCACCACCGCGACCTGGACGCCCAGGCGGGTGATTTCAGCAACTTCTTCCACCATACGGACAATCGTGTTTCGGTTGATGCCAAAAGCGTCGTCGCCCATCAGAGCTTCGCCTGACAATTTCAACAAAATGCGTTTGTATGCTGGCATGGATTGGATGGTTTTCTGTGATGTGACTGTCAAAATGCCCGTATCAGAACGACACCGGCATTTTCAAACTTACGCTGTCTGAGCGGCCGCGACCTGTGCAGCCACTTCAGCCGCAAAGTCATCAACTTTCTTTTCAATGCCCTCACCCACCACGTACATAGTGAAACCTTTGACGGTGGTGCCTGCCGCCTTGAGCATTTGCTCTACCGTTTGCTTGTCATTTTTGACAAACGACTGGTTGAAGAGGCTCACTTCTTTCAGGTACTTCTGGACGGACCCTTCAATCATTTTGGCGGCAATATCAGCAGGCTTGCCCGATTCGGCCGCTTTGGCCTGAGCGACAGAACGCTCTCGCTCCACCAACTCGGCAGGCACATCGGAGCTTGACAACGACACGGGTTTCATAGCGGCAATGTGCATCGCAACATCTTTGGCAGCACCCTCGTCGCCGTCGAACTCAACGACAACGCCAATCCGGGTGCCGTGCAGATAGCTGGACAGTTTTCCACCGTTGGAATACCGCTTGAAGCGGCGGATGCTCATGTTCTCACCAATTTTCCCGATCAAACCCTTGCGCACATCTTCAACTGTGGGACCGAAACCCTCGGCGGACAGAGGCAAGGCAGCCACTGCAGCCAAATCAGCGGGGTTATGGATTGCAATCAGCTCGGCGATGCTCTTGCACATGTCAAGAAAAATATCGTTTTTCGTAACGAAATCTGTTTCGCAATTGACTTCGACCAAGGCGCCAACTGTGCCTGCAACATGGGCCGTGACTACGCCTTCAGCTGTCACACGACCTGCAGCTTTGCCAGCCTTGCTGCCCAATTTGACCCGAAGAATTTCCTCAGCCTTCTCCATGTTGCCATCAGCTTCAGTCAGAGCTTTCTTGCACTCCATCATGGGTGCATCGGTCTTTGCGCGCAGTTCAGCGACCATGCTTGCGGTAATTGCCATTTTGATTCTCCGTTGCGACAGCGCAGCGCTGCCATTCAGTTGTAAAAAAGGGGCTCACAAGCCCCCAGGTGGTGGGTGAGGCAGGCTCAAGCAGCCGAAACTTCTTTCACTTCCACGAATTCGTCGCCGCTTTCGGTCGCAACAGCCTTGACCACCTCGTTCACAGCATTGGCACGGCCCTCAAGGATTGCGTCAGCTATTCCACGGGCATACAGCTCAACTGCTTTGGATGAGTCGTCGTTACCGGGGATGATGTAGTCGATGCCTTCTGGCGAATGATTGGTATCAACCACGCCAACCAACGGGATGCCAAGTTTGCGGGCTTCAAGCACGGCAATCTTGTGGAAGCCAACGTCGATCACAAAAATTGCATCAGGCAATGCGGGCATGTCCTGAATGCCACCGATGTCTTTTTCCAGCTTCTCCATTTCCCGGCTAAACGTAAGCTGCTCTTTCTTGCTCATGTGGTCAAGACCAGCCTCAAGCTGGGTCTGCATGTCCTTGAGACGCTTGATGGAGGTCTTGACGGTTTTGAAGTTGGTCAACATGCCACCCAACCAGCGCTGGCTGACGTAAGGAACGCCCGCACGGACAGCTTCGGCAACCACAGTATCGCGAGACTGGCGCTTGGTGCCAACCATCAGGATGGTTCCACGATTGGCTGAAAGTTGCCGCACAAACTTGGCAGCCTCTTCAAACATTGGCAACGTCTTTTCGAGGTTGACAATGTGAATTTTGTTGCGATGACCAAAGATGTACGGAGCCATCTTGGGGTTCCAGAAGCGGGTCTGGTGACCAAAGTGGACACCCGCCTCCAACATTTCGCGCATAGAGATAGACATGAAATTACTCTCAAAGGTTGTTTCTTAAATCCAAGCCTGATCAGGGCCGTCTCGTGCACAGACCCCAACACCTGTTGGGCTTGGTTTGCGATTGTTTTTGTACGCCAGCGCGTAGTACGGCAGCGGAAAAACTCTAGCATTATAGCAAGCCACCATCAGACGGAGCCCTGCCTCCTGTCTTGGGCAAATGACCAACAATGGGATAAACATGCAACGAGTCAGCGATATCGGCTTTGCGCCTTTGCACACCATCAGCCAAACCAAAGCTCTTGAAAGCGCGCTGGCTGCCACCTTGCCCCCCCACACACTCATGCGCCGTGCAGGGCACTCTGTGGCCAGGTTGGCCAGATCGCTGGCGCCACATGCCCGAAACATCTGGATTGCATGCGGGCCCGGCAACAACGGCGGTGATGGTTTGATGGCAGCATGTTTTTTAGCGCCATGGACCCAGGAGACAGGGGCAAACTTGTGCGTCACCCACATTGGCATGGAATCCAACCTATCCGCCGATGCACGATATGCCCTCGCATCTGCAAGGGCGTCTGGTGCCGTGTTTTCAGACGCTCCACCACCTGAATGCGACTTGGTGATCGATGCAGTTCTAGGCTTGGGGGGGCGCGGCAATCGATCGAATTCCAACAGGCCAGAGGCAGCAGAGCGATTACTTGAACTGGTTCACGCAACCGGAGGAATCCGTTTGTGTGTGGATGTACCGAGTGGCATTGACAGTGACACAGGTATAAATTACGTAGCAAAACTTCCAATATCAGCTTGTCACAGATCCATTTATACCTTGACTTTTCTGACATTGAAACCAGGACTCTTCACTGCACACGGCCGCGATTCCGCAGGAGAAGTTTGGTTTGATGACCTCGGAGCATCCAGTCCGTGGGGTTCACATCAGTCAGTCTCCGTCGGCGCAGCGGAAATGGAAGATGCCCAACTTGGCACGGCGTCATTGTTCAAGGGCGAGGAGCAAGGGTACCGACCACATGCCAGCCACAAGGGCAGCCGGGGAGATGTCTGGGTAGTCGGCGGACAGCACGCATCACACAACGGCTCGGGGATGACCGGTGCGGCAATCTTGGCGGGATGTGCGGCTTTGCAAACCGGCGCGGGTCGGGTGTTTGTGGTTCCTTTGGGCGAGCCCATGGTTGCCTGGGATCCGTCCCAAGCGGAGCTGATGTTTCGATCAGTCAATTCGCTGGACAACGCGGGCACATTGAGCTCTGGTTGTTGGGTCTGCGGATGCGGTGGTGGCGAGTTGGTGGCCGACCAATTGGGAAAACTGCTTCAAGGCGCGCATCGTTTGATTCTGGACGCAGACGCACTCAATGCCTTGACGAGAGACCCAGCATTGGCCGAAGTGGCAAAGCTCCGAAAACATCGGGGTTTGTTGACGGTGCTTACCCCTCACCCGCTGGAAGCCGCGCGACTGCAAGGTTCAACCACCCAAGCTGTACAGGAAAACCGTTTGGCGTGTGCACGCGACTTGGCCAACATCTTTGGCGCTTTTTGTGTCCTGAAAGGGAGCGGAACGGTGATTGCCGGGCCCAACGGTAAAGTGATTGTCAATTCAAGCGGAAATGGGCGCCTGGCAACAGCAGGAACCGGTGATGTTTTGGCTGGGATGCTCGGCGCCACCATGGCCAAGCACGCATTGCCCCTCACCAACAGCTCGGAAAACTGCCTGTCAACCGCTTACGATAGTTTGCTCCTTGCCTTGGCCGGGGCCGTTTGGCGCCACGGGCAAGCGGCTGATCTGTGGCGAAACGATGCGCCGACTTTGACTGCGAGCAACCTTTGTCTGGCGATTGGACCCGTGCGTTAACCACATTGGGGTGAGCCGCCGTCAGGCCAGAAGCATGAGTCCGACCTGGAGCAGCAACACGAACACGAGCGCAGACAAATCGACACCTCCGATCAGCGGCAAGCGACGGCGTATCGGGCTCAACATTGGTAGCAACAGACGAGATAGCCAACCATAGACAGGTGACTGCGGCTGCACCCAGGACAACACCGCATAACCGAGGGCGAGCACCAAAAGTCCCTGCAAAGCAGCCTTGATCAACAGCTTCAATGCCAGCGGCGGCATAGCCCACCAGAAAGTCGCGTCAAACGCAGAAGCCGTGCCCCATGCCATGACCACAAGCAGGGCACACGCATGTAAACATGCAAATAAAGCGGCCACAGCCAAACTGGCCGTATCCCATCTGGATCTTTGCCAGGCCATTGGCAAACCCCTTCGCAGGGGTTTGACCAGCCAGTCGGTCAAGGCCATGATGAAAGGGCCTGGCTGCTGCGACAGATTGATACGGGCAGCATTGAGCCACGCGCGCAGCAAGGCTGCACAAACCAAGCAGAACAGCAAGGTATCAAGGATAAACAGCAAAACAGACATGAGGAGCACCGAGTTTCAGCGACGCGACTTTTTGCCCAAACCCTGAGGGTCGCCTTTGCTTGTTGATTTCCGCGATCCCCCTCCTTTTGAATTGACGGCTTTTATCGTGCCGGTTGTGCCTTGGGATTTGGGCTTACCACCTCCCGACGACCTGCCTCGAGAACGCGCTTCATCTTCTTTAACGAGCGCACTCTTGGCTGAATTGGCGCGGGAAGTTGCCTCACCCTCCGGTAGAACCAACCGAAAATCGATGCGGCGGCCATCAAGATCCACGCGGCTAACCTGTACCTGCACCCGTGATCCCAACTGATAGCGGATGCCGGTTCTCTCACCCCGCAACTCTTGTCTAGGTTCGTCAAAGCGGAAGTACTCCCCACCCAACTCAGTGATGTGAACCAGACCCTCAACGTACATCGTATCCAGGGTGACAAACACACCAAAACTGGTGACAGAAGACACCACGCCGGCAAACTCCTCACCCAAGTGCTCACGCATGTATTTGCACTTGAGCCACGCTTCCACATCACGGCTGGCCTCGTCTGCTCGGCGCTCATTTGCGCTGCAGTGCAGTCCGGCTGCTTGCCAAGCCAAAGTGTCGGCAGAGGGTTTGGCGGTAGGCTCTCCATCGCGCTTGGGAACGCGTGCGGCCAACCGCTTTTCTAGCTTGGCATGGGCCTCACCGGGTGTGGGTAAATCAGGCAGTTGATACTTTCGTTCCAACAACACCGCCTTGATCACCCGGTGAACCAACAAGTCGGGGTATCGCCGAATAGGACTGGTGAAGTGCGTGTAAGCATCAAAAGCCAACCCAAAATGACCACTATTGGACGGCGTGTATATCGCCTGCTGCATTGAGCGCAGCAACATGGTGTGAATTTGCTGCGAGTCCGGACGGTCTTTGGTGGCTTGGGCTATCCGCTGAAAGTCACCTGGAGTTGGTTTGTCACTCAAAGTTTGCGCGACCCCCATGACTTTGAGGTATCCCCGCAACAGCTCCTGTTTCTCCGGAGTAGGACCTTCGTGAACCCGAAACAGGCCGGGCTGTTTGCTTTGGGCTATGAACTCTGCCGAACAGACGTTTGCAGCGAGCATAGCCTCTTCAATCAGCCGATGGGCTTCGTTGCGGACACGGGCCACAATTTTTTCGATCCGCCCTGATTCATCGCAAACAATTTGGGTCTCTGTGGTCTCGAAATCAACCGCCCCCCGGGCCTGGCGGGCCAACAAAAGAGCTCGGTAAACATCTTGTAGATCCAGCAGATTGGGGACCAACGCCTTTCGGGCTGAGGCCTCGGGCCCGCGGGTGTTAGACAAAATAGCCGCAACCTCGGTGTAGGTAAAACGCGCATGACTGAACATCACCGCTGGATAAAACTGGTAAGCGTGAATTTCGCCTGCCGCGTTGATGAGCATGTCACACACCATGCACAAACGCTGAACATCCGGGTTGAGCGAACACAACCCGTTTGACAGCTTTTCCGGCAGCATGGGGATCACCCTGCGCGGGAAGTACACGCTGGTGGCCCGGTCGTAAGCATCTACATCGATGGCTGAACCCGTTTCGACGTAGTGGCTGACATCGGCAATTGCCACCAGCAGACGCCAGCCTTTGCCACGACCAACCCGGGAAGGCTGCGCGAAAACCGCATCATCAAAATCTCGAGCATCCTCGCCGTCGATCGTCACGAGGGGCACATCGGTCAAATCGATTCTGTGCAATGTGTCTGAAGGTCTCACACGGTCAGGCAAAGCTCTGGCCTGCCCCATGGCTGCCTCGGAAAACACGTGCGGAACACCGTACTTTCGCACCGCAATTTCAATCTCCATGCCAGGATCGTCCACTTCACCCAACACTTCTTTGATTCTGCCGACGGGTTGCCCGAACAACGCAGGTGGTTCGGTCAATTCCACCACCACGACTTGGCCGACTTTGGCGAGACCGGTGGCGCCCCCAGGGATAAGTACATCTTGGCCGTAACGCTTGTCCTCCGGCGCCACCAGCCAGATACCACCCTCCTGCAGGAAACGGCCGATGATGGGAGCGTTTGAGCGCTCGACAATTTCGGTTACCCGTCCTTCCGAGCGACCACGCCGGTCTGTTCGAACCAGCCGAACCTTCACTCGGTCCCTGTGCAACACCGCGCGCATTTCATTCGGCGGCAGGTATACATCGGCTGCGCCGTCGTCCCGAGCCACGAAGCCGTGACCGTCACGATGGCCCGAAACAGTTCCAGAAAATTCATCCAAAGAGGTGTTTTTGTCTTGCATAAGTAATGCTATACTAGCGTCTTTCCTGAAAAGCCCAGGTGGCGGAATTGGTAGACGCACTAGTTTCAGGTACTAGCGATGAGAGTCGTGGAGGTTCGAGTCCTCTCTTGGGCACCAAGTTTGAAGCCTTGCAATCAAAATGATTGCAAGGCTTTTTGCTTTTACGCGCTACCAAAAGTGAATTGCATTCGGTAAGCCCCACCACACGTCGTTGAAATGGCGCGAGCAGGTCAAACAAGAAGACCTGCATCGAGTCGCCTTCAGACAGGCTGGGCAACCAGATCGTGCCCTTCGATTGCCACGACTTTTGCTTTTGTAAATTCGCCCACCTTCAAAATCTTGCTGATTTTCTGAGGAGGCAACAATCGAACCACGCCATCAATCTCCGGAGCATCGGCATACGACCTGCCAACCGAACCCTTTTTACCCAGTGCAGGAGCGGAATCCACCAGAACCTGCAGGGTATCTCCCAACCGACGCTGCAGCCGAGCCGTTGAGACCTGTTCGGCAACTGCCATGACTCTCTCTCGCCTGTGTTCCCGCAAAGCCTGCGGAAGTTGGTTATCGAGAGCGTTTGCCGTTGCACCTTTGACGGGAGAGTAGGCAAAGCATCCCACCCGATCAATTTGTGCTTCTTGCAAGAACTCCAGCAAGTGAGCAAATTCCCCTTCAGTTTCGCCGGGAAATCCGGCTATGAGAGTGCTGCGCAGAACCAAACCGGGGCATACCTCGCGCCACCGCTTGATTCGTTCTAGGTTTTTTTCACCACTGGCTGGACGCTTCATTCGCCTCAGAACGTCCGGGTGGCTGTGCTGCAGAGGAACATCAAGGTACGGTAGACACAACCCCTCTGCCATCAGAGGCAACACGTCATCGACATGAGGATACGGATAGACGTAATGCAACCTCACCCATGCGCCGTGCTCTCGGGCCAACAACCCCAGCGCGCGAACCAAGTCGTACAAGCGCGTTTTCACGGGTTTGCCATCCCAAAACCCCGTCCGGTACTGGACATCAACACCGTAAGCCGATGTGTCCTGACTCACAACCAACAGCTCTTTGACGCCCGCCTTGAAAAGACGTGCCGCCTCTGAAAGCACATCGCCAATGGGTCTGCTGATCAGATCGCCCCGCATGGAGGGGATGATGCAGAAGGTACACCGATGGTTGCAGCCTTCACTGATTTTCAGGTACGCGTAGTGCTTGGGCGTGAGTTTGATGCCTTGGGCTGGCACAAGGTCAAAGAAGGGGTCATGCGGTTTGGGCAGGTGCAAATGAACCGCATCCATGACCTCTTGCGTGGCGTGAGGTCCGGTCACGGCCAGCACGGACGGATGCATGGTTGATACAAGATTGCCGCCCGCATCGTCCTGCTTGGCCCCCAGGCAACCAGTGACGATGACGCGCCCGTTTTCAGCCAGCGCCTCACCGATGGTGTCCAGACTCTCCTTGACGGCATCGTCAATGAAACCGCAGGTGTTCACAATCACCAGATCGGCACCCTGGAATGTCTTCGAGGTCTCGTACCCTTCGGCACTGAGCTGCGTGAGGATCAACTCAGAATCGGTCAACGCCTTCGGACAACCCAAACTGACAAATCCGATTTTGGGAGCCACATGGGAGGATGTGAGAGTGGTTTCAGAGCTCAAATGACACCTGTCAAAAAGTGATTCAGCGCTTGAGGCCCATGGCTGTCAGCATTTGCTCGCTGCTGCGCTGCATTTGCTCTTGCACTTGCTGGAAGGCTGTTTTGGACTGCTCCATGTAAGAGCCCATCATGGTTTGCACAACAGGGCCCTGTACATTGAGAAACTGACTCCAAGCCTCAGGCGTCATTGCCTTGGGTTGTACAGCCACTTTTTGCTGCATCTCGGTAAACACCTGCATGTTTTTTTCCAAGTAGGCACCGACAAACCCCTGCATGGCATGACCGTAGAACCGAATGATGTTGGCGAGGATTTGCTCGGTGAACAACGGGACGCCTGCTGTTTCTTCTTCGAGGATGATTTGCAGCAATATGCTCCGCGTCAGGTCCATTCCCGATTTTGCATCCGACACCACGAACGGCTGCGCCTCCATCACAAGCCCCTTGACCTCTGCCAGAGTGATATAAGTGGAGGTATCTGTGTCGTACAGACGACGGTTTGGGTACTTCTTGATGACCCGAATCCCGCTTGGGACCGCATCGGCTGCAGGCTTGATTTTGTTCACAGAACAAATCCTTGGTGAAATTCTCGGACTGCTTCACCGCTTCACGCTGGCGGGTAACAGAGAAAGGTACAAGATTTGAAGGGCCGCTTGGGGCCGGCGTGCACTTGACGGGTGCAGCATGAGTTTGGTAGGCGCGATTGGACTCGAACCAACGACCCCCACCATGTCAAGGTGGTGCTCTAACCAGCTGAGCTACGCGCCTACAAACGATTCGAAGCTCGAATTATAGCGTGTAAATTCAGCGTCTCTCACCATGCAATGAACTATCTGCGTTTTGCCATGCGAACCCCTTCAACGTCCGTCAGTGTAGCCAGCACCCTGTTCAGTCGTTGGGCATCCGAGACCTCTGCAGTAAACGTCATCCACGCCAAGCCTTTGACAGATTGCGTCTGAACCCCGATGACGTTGATTTTTTCACGCGCGAACACCTCCGATATGTCGCGGAGCAAGCCCTGCCGGTCGCGGGCTTCCACCGAGACATCCACAGGGTAGAACGCGTTTTCGGTACCTTTCTTTCCCCGCCACTGAACCGCGATCACACGGTCAGGGTGGGTGCGTGACAAATATCTGTAATCGGCACAGTCGGCCCGGTGGATGCTGACACCCTTTCCTTTGGTCACAAAGCCGCCAATCGCGTCGGGTGGCGCTGGTTTGCAGCATTTGGCCAACTGGGTCAGCATGGAGTCAACGCCCACCACCAGAACGTGGCTACCCGAAAACTTATCGCTTTGACGCTGCTTGCGTACAAAGGGCAAATCGTCGCTGGTTGGCTCAGGCTCTGGGGGCGTCAGTTGATTTTCAATGGCCCTCAACGACAACTCGTCTTTGCCCACCACTTCAAAAAGTTGGCTGCTCGAGTTGAAGCCCATTTGGGTGGCCAAGTCTTCAAGACTCAGTGCTGTTTTTCCTTCGCGTTGAAGCAGTTTTTCCACCGCTTCGCGGCCCCGGGCCACGGTGGCTTCAGTGGCCAGACCATTGAACCACGCCCTCACCTTGGCCCTGGCCCGCGCACCAACGAGGTAGCCAAGTTCAGGATTGAGCCAGTCTCGCGACGGCCCCCCCTCTTTGGCGGCAATGATTTCAACGGTTTGGCCGTTGTCTAGCGCGGTGCTGAGCGTCACCATCACACCATTGACTTTGGCCCCGCGACACCTGTGGCCCAGGTTGGTGTGTACTGTGTACGCGAAATCAACCGGCGTCGCACCCTTGGGCAACTCAACGATAGCGGCATCGGGTGTCAGCACATAAATTCGGTCGTCAAACAGCGCTTGGGTGTCGCCAGTAAAGTCACGCTCCCAGGCCAGCAATTGCCGCAACACGGCAATCTTGGTGTCGTACTCCGACGTCGCAGACACGCCTGCGTAGCCCTTGCTGCCTGCCTCCTTGTAGGCCCAATGTGCGGCAACACCGTGCTCTGCATGGTCGTGCATCGCGGCAGTACGGATCTGAATTTCAATCGCCCTGCCCTGCTCATCACGCACCACCGTGTGCAATGACTGATATCCGTTGGCTTTAGGACTGGCGATGTAGTCGTCAAACTCCTCGGCAACCGGATGAAAATGTGCGTGTACCCACGCCAGCACGGCATAACAGGTTGCAACATCGCCAACCACCACGCGCAAGGCGCGGATGTCAAACACCTGGCCGAAGTCCAGCGACTTACCCCGCATTTTTTTGGCAATGCTGTAAATGTGCTTGGGCCTGCCATGTACCTGCACCTCAAATCCCTGGCTGCGGATTTCGCGCTCAAGGCGTTCGCGCAGTTCGACCATGTAGCTTTCGCGCTCGGTGCGCTTTTCGTCCAGCAAGCGAGCGATTTGCTTGTAGGTATCGGGCTCGAGGAAGCGGAAGGCCAAGTCCTCCATTTCCCACTTGATTTGCCAAATTCCCAAGCGATTGGCCAGAGGTGCAAAAACGTGGAGGGCTTCCCAAGCCAAGTCGACCGGAGGTACCTGCTTGTTGGCTGCAAAGTGGCGCAGGGTTTGCAGACGCGAGGCCAAACGCAGCATCACCACCCGCAAATCGCGCGAAAAAGCCAGCAGCATCTTGCGCACGTTTTCTGTCTGACTGGCAGCGAGCTCCGACACGGGTGCCTTGTTGCCGGATGGCGCGCCCGGCAGAGCGGCCGCACGCTCGCGCCCGACACGAGCCTGGGCAGACTTGAGACGGGCCTCGCGCTGCAGATGAACCAGCTTGGTGGTCTCCATCGCCAGTTCAGCAAAGTTATGGCCAAAAGCTTTGGCTATGACCTCTTGCGGTTTATTCAGGTGCTCACATGCGTACACCAGGTAACACGCGGCCTGCATGGCTTCCGACCCGCCAATGGCGGCCAGGATGGCCGTCACAGCGTCGGCATGCGAGAGAATATTTTCTCCAGTATCCAGAGCAGCAGATGCCAGCAGTGGCTCGGCAAATGCGCGCGCCCTTGCGATGGCATTGGCCGGTGCAGCAAACCCGTCAGCCGTTGCAGCCACTATGAGCGCAGCGCCGCCATCGGGGTTCTGCGCCAGTCCGGCAGGGGCCTGCGGGATATCAGTGGTTTTCATGTCGGACCCATTAAAAACCCCACCACAGCTTGCACCTGATCAGGAGCGACCAGCGTCGGCGCATGGCCGACGCCTTCAAATTCAATGCACCGCGCTTTCGGGCCACGCTGGCCCATGGCATGGGCCGTGGTTGCACTCAACAGGTCTGAAGACGCACCACGCAACACCAGCGTCGTAGCACAAATGTGGTCGTAAATGTGCCAAAGCACAGTTTCTCCCTGAACTGCGGCTTCCAGCGCTGCTGCGCCGGTGAGTGCATTAAAGGGTTCGGCAATGCTGGGGTCGTAATGCAACACATAGGCACCGCCCTGTTCACGCAGCATCGGCGAGCTGATCGACAGCCACTCGGCAGGGGTGTGAGGCCCAAAACCTGCGGAAATGCCCAACAAGTAGTCCGCCCCTGCCTGCACCGATTCAAAACGCAGAGGCAGCCCCAGATAACTGCCAATGCGTTGCAATGCAGCAGGCTCAATGGTCGGCCCAACGTCGTTCAGCACGAGCCGACGCACCCCGACATCGGGTTGAGACAACACCCCCAGGGCAATCAGGCCGCCCATGCTGGTACCCACCCAGTCGATGGTTTGCACGCCTTGGGTCCGCAGGTCAGCCAACAGTGCCAACATGTCGGTAGCGTAAGTGGGGATTTGATAACACGCAGGTTCAGCCAGCCAATCGCTGTGGCCGCGCCCCGCCACGTCGGGGCACACGACCCGAACGTGAGGCTGCAAATGGCGGGCCAGCACGTCAAAGTCACGCCCCTGGCGACTCAGCCCATGCACGCATACCACTGCATGCACAGCATTGCCTGAAGGCCCGGCTGGCCAGTCCCAATAGGCCATGCGGCGTGGCTGGCCACCCTTGGACTTGACGTCTCCAGGACACACCAGGTAACGCAATTGTGGATTGCCGGGGTGAGGCGATATGACGGTGGCTTGGGTCATGGAACGGCGCTTGCAGCGTAACGGGTAACGGCTTCGTGATAATCCACGCATGGTAGAGCCCGCACAGAAGCTGGTTTTGCCTGGACCGCACATTGAAACCAAATCGTAATGGAATCGGAGAATCACATGCTGAAGAACAAAACCGCCCTCGTCACGGGTTCCACCAGCGGCATCGGACTGGGCATCGCCAAAGCACTGGCGCGCCAGGGTGCCAACATCATGCTCAATGGGTTCGGCGACATCGAAGGCGCCAAGGCCGAGGTGGCCGCGCTGGGTGTCAAAGTGGGCTACCACGGTGCCGACATGAGCAAGCCAGCCGACATTGAAGCCATGATGGCAGCCGCTGCAGCCGAGTTCGGAAGGGTGGACATTCTGGTGAACAACGCTGGCATCCAGCACGTTGCGGCGGTGCAAGACTTCCCGGTGGAGCGGTGGGACGCCATCATCGCCATCAACCTCTCCAGCGCTTTCCACACCACCCGGTTGGCTCTGCCGGCCATGCAAGCGGCTGGCTGGGGTCGAGTCATCAACGTGGCTTCCGTGCATGGTCTGGTTGCTTCGGCGCAAAAGTCGGCCTATGTGGCGGCCAAGCATGGCATCGTGGGTCTGACCAAGGTCACCGCGCTGGAAAACGCCACCACAGGCGTGACCTGCAACGCCATTTGCCCCGGCTGGGTGCTGACCCCGCTGGTGCAAAAACAGGTGGATGCCAAAGCTGCCGCACTGGGCATCAGCAACGAAGAGTCCAAGCGCCAGTTGCTGGCCGAAAAAGAGCCGTCGCTGCAGTTCACCACACCCGAAGAACTGGGCGAGCTGGCGGTATTTTTCTGCTCGCCAGCCGCCAACAACGTGCGCGGCGTGGCCTGGCAAATGGACGGCGGCTGGACAGCGCAGTAACGCGCCGCGTGCCGACTGCTTCACTTCGGCTGCACGGTGCTGGCTCCGGCCAACATGGCCACGGTCAAAGCGACATCCGGCACCTACCAGAATTCAGAAGTTGACTATGGTTTTTTGATCGACCTGTAAGCAGGTGCTTCAAAAAGCCCCCCCAGTGTTGACGGTGTCCGCGACCATGACCGACACCCGTCTGACAATGCAGGACTGTTCACGCCCTGCCGCACAACACACATGCAACACCCAGCCGAACCCACTGCCGCACGTCCCGACAAAATTCTGGTGGTGGACGACGACGCACGCATCCGCGACCTGTTGCGCCGCTACCTGACAGGCGAGGGTTTCGTGGCCATCGTGGCCGACAGCGGTGCCGCGATGGACAAGGTGCGCCAGCGAGAGTCGGTAGACCTCATCGTTCTGGATCTGATGATGCCCGGCGAAGACGGCCTCTCGATCTGTCGCCGCCTGCGCACCGCCAATGACCGCACCCCCATCCTGATGCTCACGGCCAAGGGCGACGAGATGGACCGAATCGTTGGGCTGGAGTTGGGCGCAGATGATTACCTGCCCAAACCCTTCAACCCACGGGAACTGCTCGCTCGCATACACGCAGTGCTGCGCCGTCGCCCACCCGAGTTGGCGCCCGGCGCGCCTTCGGACGAAGGACAGGTGGCATTCGGGGACTTTGTGCTGGACATGGGCCAGCGCACCCTGCGCAAAAATGGTACCGAGCTGCCTTTGACCACTGGCGAATTCGCCATGCTCAAAGCACTGGTCAAGCACCCCCGTGTGCCCCTGACCCGGGAGCGCCTGGCGCAACTGGCGCGGGGCCGCGAGTTCGAGGCGTTTGACCGCAGCCTGGATGTTCAAGTCAGCCGCCTGCGCAAAATGATCGAGGCCGACCCCTCTGCACCCCGCCACATCCAGACCGTTTGGGGTGTGGGTTACGTATTTGTGCCCGACAGCCAGGGCTGACAGTTCATGACTCTTTTCAGCCCTGCTCGCTGGCTGAGCCGCTTCAGCCTGTTCTGGCGCACACTTTTTTATTTGGCACTGCTGCTCACGGTCAGCGCAGTGGTGTGGCTGCAGACGTTTGTGGCCCTGGAATTTCGGCCTCAGGCCTTGCAAAGCGCGCGGCAGGTGGCCTCCATGGTCAACCTGACACGCGCCGGTTTGCAGCATTCCGACCCGATTGCGCGGGTGTCGCTGGTCAAAACACTGGTCGACGAAGAAGGCCTGCGGATTGCGCCCCGCGAACCTGGGGACACGCACCTGCCTTACGGCACCGACGACTTCACGCGCCAGATTGCCGCCGAACTGGCCCAGCGCTTGGGGCCAGGCACCATCGTGGCCCGCGCAGTCAACGGCTTTGAGGGCCTGTGGGTGGGTTTCACCATGGATCGCGAGAGCTACTGGCTGCTGATCGACCCCAGGCGGGTCACCGCCATCCATGGACGTACCTGGCTCATCTGGTTGGGAACAGCCGCCCTGCTCTCATTGCTGGGTGCTGTGGTGATGGCCCGGCTCATCAACCGCCCGCTGCAACAACTGTCCGTGGCCACCGCCCGTTTGCGCCAGTGCCCACCACCGAAATACGCGAAGTGAACCAGGGCTTCAACCGCATGGCCCGCGAGTTGGCCCAGGTAGAGCAAGACCGCGCCCTGATGCTCGCCGGCATCTCGCACGACCTGCGCACCCCCCTCGCCCGCCTGCGTCTGGAAGCTGAAATGAGCGTGCCCGACGCTCAAGCCCGTGCCGACATGGTGTCGGACATGGCGCAGATCGACGGCATTGTGGCCAAGTTTCTGGACTACGCCCGCCCCGGTCAGGGCACGCGCGAAGCCACCGATGTGAGCGCGCTGCTGGCAAGTGCCGCCCAGGCGCTGGCGCAGGACGTGGGCTTGCGCATCACGCTGCAAGTGCCACCCTCCCTGGTGGCCCTGGCCGATCCGGTGGACCTGATGCGCGTGGTCAACAACCTGCTGGAAAACGCCCGCCGTTACGGCCAGACCCCGGGTCAGCCCCACGCCGACGTGACGCTGAGCGCCGAACGTGTGGGCCAAGGCGCACAAGCCCGGGTGCAAATCACCGTGGCCGACCACGGCCCCGGCGTGAGCGCCGACACCCTGGCCCGCATGACCCAACCGTTTTTCCGCGCCGACGAAGCGCGCAGCCAAGCCAGCGGCGCAGGCCTGGGCCTGGCGGTGGTGGACAAAATGATGCAGCGCATGGGTGGCACGCTGGCGTTGCACAGCCCGGTGCCACACAAGCCGACACAGCACGGCCCAGGCCTTCAGGCCACCCTCAGCCTCCAGGTTGAAAAATAAGCATCAAAAAAGCACCTGCCGCTTTGCTGTATTGACTTTACAGCTGCGTTTTTGAACGAACTTTAGCCAGCCAGCAGCACCACCGCTTGCGCTTCCATGCTCAGGCCCTGGCCCACGGGGCCCAGCTTTTCAGCGGTTTTGGCCTTCACGTTCACCTGCCCCAATGCCACTCCCAGGCACTGCGCCACGTTGGCACACATGGCGGGAATGTGGGCGGCCAACTTGGGGGCCTGGGCCACCACGGTGCTGTCCAGGTTCACCAGTTCAAAACCCTCGGCGCGCACGCGGGCCATGGCCTCGGCCAGCAGCACACGGGAATCGGCCCCTTTGAAGCGGGCATCGGTGTCAGGGAAGTGCCGGCCAATGTCGCCGAGCCCGGCGGCCCCCAGCAGTGCGTCTGTGATGGCGTGCAGCAGTACGTCGGCATCCGAGTGGCCCAGCAGACCATGGGTGTGCGGCACCACCACGCCGCCCAGCACCAGGGAGCGGCCTGGCACCAGGGCATGGCAGTCCCAGCCCTGGCCTACGCGAAGGCGGGGCAAGGGGGCCGGTGGTGTCATGGCGGAGGTAGTGGTCATGCCTGTCGGCCTTTCAGAATGGCTTCGGCCAGCGCAAAGTCTGGCGGGTAAGTGAGCTTGAAGTTTTCGGCACTGCCAGGCACCAGTTTGGGGGCCAGGCCCAAGGCTTCCATCGCACTGGCCTCGTCGGTGATGCCTGCAAACCCGCTGGCATCGGCAAATGCCAAGGCGCGCTGCAGGTCACCCAAGCGGAACATTTGCGGGGTTTGCGCCAGCCACTTGTCGGCACGCGGCACGGTGGCGGCTACGCGGCCCTCGGGGGTGGCGGCTTTAAGCGTGTCGGGCAGGGGCAAAGCCAGCAGGCCACCCACGGCGTCGGGCAGGCAAGCATCGATCAGTGCGTTCACCTGCGTGGGCGTGACCAGGCAACGCGCCGCGTCGTGCACCAGCACCCAATCGTGCGGATGGGCGCCGTGGGCCAGCAAATGTGCCAGGCCGTTGAACACGGTGTGGGCACGGGTTGGCCCGGCGCATCGCGCCACGCGCAGCGTGGGGCCGCCCTGAGTGCAGCCGAGTTCTTGCCATGCCGCTTGGGCTGTGGGCGGGGCCACCACCACCAGCACAGTGGCCAACCGGTCCACCCCAGCCAGTGCGAACAGGGTATGACCCAGCACGGTTTGGCCTGCCACCGGCCGGTATTGCTTGGGAGCACCTGCCCCGGCACGCGAGCCGTTGCCACCACACGGCACGAGGGCATGCAAACGGACGGGTTCACTGGCGGTTGGAATGGGCATTACAAGCGGTCACAAGTCATTGCAGAGGGGGCAAATCGGCCTCAAACAGCGTGGTATTGTGCAACGCGCCCCAGCGCTCACAGCCGTACCCATGCCCCTCCAAGTCACACCCAACCGCCGCCACTGGCTCCAACAACTGGGCGCACACGCCCTTGCCCTCGGGGCCTTGCCCTGGCTGGGTCATGTGCAGGCCCAAACGGCCGACCGGGAGCGGCGAACAGGGCATCTGGTGATCGTCGGGGGCGCAGAAGACCGCCTGCAAGACCGCGCCGTGCTGCGCCGCTTCCTTGAACTCAGCGGCGGCCCGCTGGCACGCATCGTTGTGTGCACCGGCGCCAGCAGCGACCCCGACGGCTCGTGGAAAGGTTACGAGCCCGTGTTGGCCGACCTGGGCGCACAACGGGTGATCCACCTGCCCCTGGCCAATGCCGACGATGCCAACCGCCCTGACGTGGTGCAGGAGGTACTGGCAGCCGATGGTTTTTTCATGAGCGGTGGTGATCAGAGCCGGTTGATGGAGCGGCTGTGGGAAACCGCTGCTGCCCGTGCCATTCACCTGGGGTTCCATCTGAACGGCTGCACCGTGGGCGGCACCAGCGCAGGCGCAGCCGTGATGTCGCGCGCCATGCTGGCCATGGGTGATGCCACCCGCCGGCCCGAAAAAGATGTGGTCAGCATGGACATTGGTCTGGGCCTGCTGCCTCGCGCCATCGTGGACCAGCACTTCAACGAGCGCGGGAGGCTCGGCCGCCTCTTGTCGGCCCTGGCGCAGCGGCCCGACCTGCTGGGCGTGGGCATTGACGAAGACACCGCCCTCGTGGTGGGCCGCAACCGCTTTGTGGAAGTGGTGGGCGCAGGCAATGTCACCTTGGTAGATGGACGCCGCATGGCCACCAATTTCAAGGAGCTGGGGCCTGACGAGCGGGTGGAAATGCTGGGTGTGCAACTGCACCTGCTCACGTCGGGCCACCGCTACCCTGCCCTGCCGCCAGGCACCGCTGCACCAGCGGGAACACGGCGGCTGCCCAACGCGCTGCACGAAGCCTTGCGGTTGTTGGCTGAACCCGGCCCTATCCGGGGCTGACACACACGCTCCAGCGAGGTGCCACGCACCGGGCGCACACTGGGGTGCAGCCTAAAATCCAGCATGGACCTGCCCAAGCTGCCCCCCGGTAAACGCCACACCCTCCCCCGTCCCCCTGGATCTGCCGACGCCCTGCTGCTGGCCCAATTGGGCACCCGCGAGAAAGCCGCCGGCAAACCCATGGCCATCGTCACCGCCGACGCGGTGGACGCCCAGCGCCTGTTGGACGAAATGGCGTTTTTTGCGCCCACGCTGCGCTGCGCCCTGTTCCCTGACTGGGAAACCCTGCCCTACGACACCTTCAGCCCCCACCAGGACCTGATTTCCGAGCGGCTGGCCACGCTGTGGCGCATTCAGCAGCACGACAAGGAGACGGGGGCCGACGTGGTCATCGTGCCCGCCACCACCGCGCTGTACCGCCTGGCACCGCCCGCGTTTCTGGCAGGCTACACCTTCCACTTCAAGGTCAAGCAAAAGCTGGACGAGGCCAAGCTGAAAAGCCAGCTCACGCTGGCGGGCTACAACCACGTCACGCAGGTGGTGAGCCCCGGCGAATACGCTGTGCGCGGCGGGCTGATCGATCTGTTCCCCATGGGCAGCCCCGTGCCCTACCGGGTGGACCTGTTTGACGACGAAATAGACAGCATCCGCACCTTTGACCCCGACAGCCAGCGCAGCCTGTACCCCGTGCCCGAAGTGCGGCTGCTGCCCGGGCGCGAGTTCCCCATGGACGACGCGGCGCGCTCCAAATTCCGCAACCGCTGGCGCGAACTGCTGGACGGCGACCCCACCAAAAGCCGCATTTACAAGGACATGGGCAACGGCGTGGCCACGGCGGGCATTGAGTACTACCTGCCCCTGTTTTTTGACGACACGGCCACCGTGTTTGACTACATCGGCGCCAACGCCACCGTGGTGCTGCACGGCGAGCTGGAGCCCGCGTTCCAACGCTTCTGGCAAGACACCAAAGACCGTTACCGCCTGCTGCAAGGTGACACAGAGCGCCCGGTGCTGCCCCCTGAATCGCTGTTTTTGGGCACCGAGCAGTTTTACGCCCGTGCCAAGGAACATGCCCAGCTGGTGGTGCGCCCTGCCAGCCCCCAATCCGGTACTGAATCAGAAGCTGACAACCCAATACAGACAAGCGCATGGGCCGAATTTGATGCATTGCCCACGCTGACCGTGGTGCGTGGCGCGCCCGAGCCGCTGCAACACCTGCAAGCCCACATCAAAACCAGCCCGCACCGCGTGCTGGTTCTGGCTGAAAGCGATGGCCGGCGCGAGAGCCTGCTGGACTTTTTGCGCACCGGTGGCGTGGCCCCCCCCGCCTTTGACAGCCTCGCGGAATTCCAGGCCAGCGACGAACAGGTGGGCATTGCCACCGCTGCCCTCAACACCGGCTTTGCGTGGAACGAAGGCGGCATTGACCTGGTGACTGAAACCGAGCTGTTTGCCACCGGCCCCACCACCCGCCGCCGCAAAAAGCAGGAACAGGTGAGCGACGTGGAAGCGCTCATCAAAGACCTGAGCGAACTCAACGTGGGCGACCCCGTGGTGCACAGTGCCCACGGGATTGGCCGCTACAAGGGCCTGATCAACATGGACCTGGGGGTGCAAAACCCCAACGGCACCAGCGAACCCCAGGAGTTTTTGCACCTGGAATACGCCGACAACGCCACGCTGTATGTGCCTGTGAGTCAGCTACAGCTGATCAGCCGCTACACCGGCGTGAGCGCCGACGAAGCGCCCCTGCACAAACTGGGCAGCGGCCAGTGGGAAAAGGCCAAGCGCAAAGCCGCCGAGCAGGTGCGCGACAGCGCTGCCGAACTGCTGAACATCTACGCCCGCCGGGCCGCCCGCGTGGGCCACCCGTTCCGCTACAGCCCGGCCGATTACGAAACTTTTGCCAACGACTTCGGGTTTGAGGAAACCGCCGACCAGAAGGCCGCCATTCACTGCGTCATTCAAGACATGATTTCGCCCCGCCCCATGGACCGCCTGGTGTGCGGCGATGTGGGTTTTGGCAAAACCGAGGTCGCCCTGCGCGCCGCCTTTGTGGCCGTGACCGGCGGCAAACAGGTGGCATTCCTGGCCCCCACCACCCTGCTGGCAGAGCAGCACTTCCAGACGCTGGTGGACCGCTTTGCCAAATGGCCGGTGAAGATTGCCGAGATGAGCCGCTTTCGCTCGACCAAGGAAATCACCGCTGCCATGAAAGGCGTGCACGACGGCACCGTGGACATTGTGGTGGGCACCCACAAGCTGCTGAGCGAAAAAACCCAGTTCAAAGACCTGGGTCTGCTCATCATTGACGAAGAACACCGTTTTGGCGTGCGCCACAAAGAGCAGATGAAGCAACTGCGCGCCGAGGTGGATGTGCTCACCCTCACCGCCACCCCCATTCCCCGCACCATGGGCATGGCGCTGGAAGGCCTGCGCGACCTGAGCGTGATTGCCACCGCACCCCAGCGCCGCCTGGCCATCAAAACCTTTGTGCGCAGCGAGAGCCAGGGCGTCATTCGCGAGGCCGTGCTGCGCGAGCTGAAACGCGGCGGGCAGGTGTACTTTCTGCACAACGAGGTGGACACCATCGAAAACCGCCGGCAGAAACTGGAAGAGTTTTTGCCCGAAGCCCGCATCGCCATTGCGCACGGGCAGATGCCCGAGCGCGAACTGGAAAAGGTGATGCGCGACTTTGTGGCCCAGCGCTTCAACGTGTTGCTGTGCTCCACCATCATCGAGACCGGCATTGACGTGCCCACCGCCAACACCATCATCATGGCGCGGGCCGACAAATTTGGCTTGGCCCAGCTGCACCAGTTGCGCGGGCGCGTTGGCCGCAGCCACCACCAAGCCTATGCGTATTTGATGGTGCCTGACATCGAAGGCCTGACCAAACAGGCCCAACAGCGGCTGGACGCCATTCAGGCCATGGAAGAACTGGGCAGCGGCTTTTATTTGGCCATGCACGACCTGGAAATTCGCGGTGCGGGCGAGGTGCTGGGTGAAAACCAGAGCGGCAACATGCTGGAGGTGGGCTTTCAGCTGTACAACGAAATGCTGAGCGAAGCCGTGCGCTGCCTGAAGGCCGGCAAAGAACCTGATTTGCTGAAACCCCTGTCAGCCGCCACCGACATCAACCTACACGCCCCCGCCCTGCTGCCCAATGACTACTGCGGCGACGTGCACCTGCGCCTGAGCTTTTACAAAAAACTGGCCATGGCCAAACGCAACGAACAGATCGACACCCTGCTGGAAGAGCTGGTGGACCGCTTTGGCAAGCTGCCGCCCCAGGCCCAAACCCTGATCGACGTGCACCGCCTGCGGTGCCTGAGCGAGCCCTACGGCGTTGTGAAGGTGGATGCCACGCCCGGTGTCATCCTCATCACCTTCAAACCCAACCCGCCGGTTGAGCCGATGCGGATCATTGAACTGATCCAGAAGAACAAACACATCAAGCTGGCCGGGAACGAGAAACTGCGCATCGAGCGCGCCCTGCCCGAGGTGAAAGACAGGGCGCAGATGGTGCGCGATGTGTTGCGGGGGCTGGGGACGCCGATGGCGGGGTGATGCAACGAAAAACCAGGCAACCATTTGAAAGTCACAAAGGCCAGATCCGCTCTTCAATGGCCACGGCCCATGACTTAAAGTCACTCCAGGCATCGCGCACAGCCTGCGAGTGGCTGCCAATGGCACCATCGGCAGAACTGAGGTGAAAAATGGGCTTGTGCACTTCCTGAGCCATGGGCACCAAGCTACGGCAGTGCTTGAAGCGAGCCAGACAATTGCCATCGTTGGCGGTGCTGGCACCTGTTTGCCTCAGCACACTGTCCCGGTAGGTGGCAGGAATGCGGCTCCCCCACTTTTTGTAGGCTTTGACCGGGCGAGACAACCGCTTTATGTGCTGCATCAGGATGTAGCCCCCGGGCTTCATGGTGCCACCGGGCAAATCAAAGTCGGGTTGCGCCTACGAGTGATCACCCCAAACCAGGCTGTGCCACGCAAAACAACCCAGCAGAAACACGCCCACCAACCATGCAACGGACCGCGTTGGCCTTGCCCGCCATAATTGCCCCCGCGATAACCCTAACCCGAATTGCCCATGAGTGACCACTACGCAGCCCTTGGGCTTGGCAGCGATGCGTCGCTGGCCGACATCAAAAAAGCCTTTCGACAGAGGGCTGCCCTCTTTCACCCCGATCGCAACACTGCAGCCGATGCCGCCGCCCGCTTCAGGCAGGTGCAAGAGGCTTACGACGTGTTGTCTGACCCCACCAGGCGCCAGGCCTACGACGACAACCGGCGGCGCAACCTGCTGGACGACCCGCAGGAAATTGCCCGCGACATCTGGCAGAGCTACATCAAAACCGTGCTCTGAGAGCACCACACTTCACACCTTGCCTGACATGAGCATTTCTCCTTTCTTCCACGGTCTGAACTCGGCTTATCAAGCCGAAATGGACGACTTGACCTCTGACTCTGAAGGCAAAGACGTGCTGCGCCAGCGTTTGGCCGTCAAGCGCAAGGAACTGAGCTTTTTGCGACAGATGATTGAAATCAGCCCCGAAATGGTGGCTGTGGTGTTCAACCAGGCTTTTCAGTTCAAGCGTCCCAGCGTGATGGAGGACTTGGTGAGCCGTGAGTCTGATGAACTGCCCGACTGGGACACCCTGGCTGACACGGTGGTGTTGCAACCCTGGGCGCAGGTGCTGGCCCAGGAAATCCTGAAAGAGCCCATGGGTGAATGGCTGATGACTGTGGCCGCAGGCCTTGAATACCTGTACGCCAAGCCTGGCAAACCCGTGGCCCCAGCCCATGACGCAGGCGATGACGATGACACCGATGCCGAAGACGCCGGTGAACACAACGACCAGGACCAGAGCGACGACCCGTTCAGCGACGCTGACGACGACGAGGGCAGTGCCCGCCGCCGCGAAGAGGCTGGTCAGGACTGGATGGAAGCACAAGGCTTTGACCGCAAAGACCGCTGACCGCACCCCAGCCGCACCAGAACACCCACTCAAAGACTGAAGCAGAACCCGCATGAACCACCTTGCCCTGATTGCCAAAACCCAAAGCCTCATCGCTTCTGGCGATATCGTGGCTGCTGAATCCGCCTTGGTCGAACTGGCCGACGCCGAGGGCGACGGCGCGCTGATGGTGGTGCTTGAGCAGTTGCCGCCCAAAGACATTCTGGCGGTGATCCGGGAGTACGACAGCTCCAAAGAATCCATCATGAACTTGCTGGTCACCCCCGAGCAGTTTGCGCGTGCCGTTGTACTGGAAAAGCAATACAAAGACCTGACCCACACCCACCTGCGGGGCATGATGAATTCGACCATTTTCCGCGACGAAGCCGACCCCGTGGAGTTCATGGAGGCCATTGGCAACCTGGAAGGTGGCGTAGATGCACTGGCCGACTACTTTGCCGAAAAGTGGGGGCGCATCGAGGCATTCGCCCGCGCTGGCACTTTCGACAACGCCGATGACGACGGTCAGATGCTTTCGCGCGCTGAACTGCAAGCCTCGGCCTACGTCAGGCCAGTGGTGGAGCAAGACGAAGTCGCCGATCAGGACTGGATGGAGCTGGCCTGGATCCTGCGCTACCGCTGCGCCGACCTGTTCATTGAGATGCTGCTGGTGCTGCGCGCACGGGCGCAGGCATTTATGCGCAGCCAGGGCGATGGCAACGAGGGCGATGAGATGGAGGAAGACGACGGCAAGGTGGAAACGCGCGACACCGACCAGGGCAAAGCCACACCGGCGGCCCGCGTATCAGACGAAGAGTCGGCCATTTGATCCGGGTGGCCTATGTCCATAGTTTCGCTGTTTGACGCGCGTTCGTTTTTTGAAAAAGCCCTCGTGTACGGAGTGCAGCACGGTATCATTCCGCCCGAAAAAATCGAGGCTATGAATGCCGATGCACCCAAGGGCATGGTGCAGATTGCGCGCTACTTTGGCAGCGAGTTTTTGCGCCCCGAGCTGGAAAAGGCCAAAGACCGCATGCTGAACCTAATCAGCCTGTACCTTGAACACAGCACGGGCGGAGACTTGCAAAAAGCAGCCGAGTCGCTGCGCGATCACTCGTTTCTGTCGCGCTCCAAAGGCGGCTCAGACATGCTGAAGGCGCTGATCGCCATGCCGCAAAACACCCACTTCGGCATGAATGAGCGAGGCGGCTTCACCAACGACCACATTCCCCAACTGGCCAAATGGGCCTTGCGGCCCCTGAACGACTACCAACTGGAGCATGAAAAACGCAGCCAGGTCGCTTTGGTGCTGGAGGCCGCCATATGGGCCGCCGAAAACCTGGGGCTGGAGGCCAGCGACCTGGAAGAAGCAGGGGCCGATGCCGAGGCCGTGATCCGCACCGCGCTGTTGTTGCAAGTCCTCAAACTCACCACCCTGCCCGATTGGGTGGCGTTTGAAAAAATGGTGGCGGCACTGCGCAAAAGGTACCCAGCATCCAAAGGGCCAAGCATCAACCTGCCTAAAAAATTGCCCGAGCGCTTCAAACCCGCGTTCGAAGCGGCGCAGCAGTCCATGCTTGCTGACCTGCCCAAGATACTGGATGCCTCGGTGTCCGCCCGCAAGCTGTTTTGCCAGACACCCGCATTCATGGGCCGCTACTTTTGGGCCGAGGACATGGTGAGCGAGGTCGACCACTTTGACCGCGCTGCGTCCAGCGCCTGGCACAAATCCACCGGTGGACACCAGGACGATGGCTCCCTGCTGACCCTGTTTTTGTGTGTGGCGGCAGGTGCGGCGCCCAAAACGCTGCTGACCGAAAAAGGCGCAGCGGCGCTGGTGCGCAAAATCCGCAAAACCGGGCTCAAGCCCGAGCTGGTGGCCTCTTACATACAGAGTCACGCCCCCGAGCTGCACCAGGCCGACTACACCGAGCTGTGGCAGCACTTCATTGAGGACGCGCGTGCCACCCTGCTGAGTGACCACCTGCACGCCCACACCGATGGCCTGGCCCTTTTGCGGCGGGAGTGCCATGTGTCCGACTGAAGAAGCGAAGCACATCTCTTCAAAAATCTGTTTTTTTTGATAGCAGTCAACGCTACCTAACAGGCGGTAGTGACTGTTTTGACACTTAAAAAATTCACCTAAAAAATGAGCACCGCTGACCCCTTTGCCCCCAGCCTTGACATCCAGGGATTCACACCACCGCTGCGTTTGGCCGATTTCAAGCTGGTGGCGTTTGACATGGACTCCACCCTCATCAACATCGAGTGTGTGGACGAAATTGCCGACGCCGCTGGCCGCAAGGCCGAGGTGGCCGCCATCACCGAGGCCGCCATGCGCGGCGAAATCACCGACTACAAAGACAGCCTGCGCCAGCGTGTGGCACTGCTCAAGGGCGTGACGGTGGCGCACATGGAAGAGGTGTACACCCAGCGCCTGATGGTCAACCCAGGGGCAGAGGCGCTGGTGCAGGCTTGCAAGGCTGCAGGCCTGAAGGTGCTGCTGGTGTCAGGTGGATTCACGTTTTTCACCGACCGCATCAAGGCCAGACTGGGCATGGACTTTGCCCGCTCGAATGTGCTGGAGGTGGCAGACGATGTATTGACCGGCCGCATGGTGGACCAACCCTGGGGCGACATATGCGACGGTGCGGAAAAACGCCGCACGCTGCTGGAAGTGGCCACACTGATGGGCATCACCCCGGCGGAATGCATGGCGGTGGGCGATGGCGCCAATGACCTTCCCATGATGAAAGCCTGCTCCGAGGCGGGCGGCCTGTCAGTCGCGTACCACGCCAAACCGGCGGTGCGGGCACAAGCCATGGTGGCCATTAACGAGGGCGGCCTGGACCGGTTGCTGGAAGTGGTGCGCTAAACGTGGCCTGGACACCTGCCACATGGCCAGCACGGCTGTTGGCCTATATCAAAAGCAGCTGGCGCTCGCACCTGGTGACCATCGTGGCGGCGTTGGTCGCCATGGCTGCCGTGAACGCCTGGCAAACGCGCGATGCACCCACCGGGCCTGCACCTGAATTCCAGGCCTTGGCCCTGCTTGGGCCGGGTGCATCGGGCGTGGCGGGTGTGGCACAGGGCGCAACGCTCAGTCTGGCGCAGTGGCGGGCCGCGCACCCAGGCCGGGCCGTGGCCATTCACATCTGGTCAGACTGGTGCCCATTTTGCAAAATGGAAGAAGGGTCCGTTACCCGTGTGGCGGCCGACTGGCCGGTGCTGACCATCGCCAGCCGCTCGGGCGAGGCGGCGCAGGTCAGCAAATTCATGGCTCAACGCCAACTGCCTTGGGTTGCACTGCTGGACCCGAAAGGAGACATCCAGAAAGCGTACGGCCTGAACGTGGTGCCGGCTTGGGTGGTGCTGGATGCCGACGGCAACATTCGCAGCGTGGCCACCGGCTACACCACCGAGCTGGGCATGCGCGCCCGGTTGTGGTGGGCCAGCGTATTCTGAAAAAATTGAACCAAAAACGCCTCTGGCGCTTTTAAGTATTGGGTTTTTTGCTATTTTTTTCCATTGGGCATGATGAACATGCTCACACCCACTGCGATCAGAATGGCGGGCCACCAGGTGGCGATGATTTCGCGCATGCTGATGTTGATCAGCCCCAGGTTGGACAGCAAAAAGTAGCTGCCCACCAGAATCAGCACGATGGCTGCGATGTTTCCACGCATGGCGGTTCCTTCAGTTCAATGAGTCGGGGGGTCAGGCATTCAGCGCGGCAGCCAGGCGGCCCACGCCTTCCAGAATCTTGTCGGCGCCCACTGTGGCAAAGCTGAGACGCAGCGTGGCGTGGTCGGGGTTGCTGGCAAAAAACGGCGTACCCGGCACAAATGCCACGCCTTTGTCAATGGCGCGCTTGGCCAAGTCGTTGCCATTGGCCAGCTTGCCGCCGGCACCCGTCAGGCGGGCCCATACAAACAGGCCACCCTGCGGCTGCACAAATTCAATGGCGTCGCCCAGTTCGCGGCGCAGCGCGTCATACACCTGCCGCACATGGGCCAGGGTGGCTGGCATTCGCCCGGCCTTGAGGTACTGGGCGGCGGTGGCTTGGGCAAAAGTGCTGGTGTGTGCATCGCTGAATTGCTTGCACATGGTGGCTTTGGCCAGCAGCTCGGGCGGGGCAATCATCCAGCCCACGCGCAGGCCGGGGCTCAGCACCTTGCTCAAAGATCCGCAATGTGCCAGCAGCTCGCGGCTGCCGGGCACGCTGGCGCTCAGGGCCAGCAGGCTGGGGGGCGGGGCTTCGCCAAAGTACAGGTCGCCATAGGGGTCGTCTTCCACCACCAGGGTGTTGTATTTCACGGCCAGCTCCAACACCTTTTTGCGGCGCTCCAGGCTCAGGGTGGCGCCGCTGGGGTTGCCAAAGGTGGGAATCAGGTACACCAGCTTGGGTTTGTGCTCGGCCATCAGCGCCTCCAGCGCGTCTGTCTGCACGCCATGGCCGTCCACTGGGGCGGACACCAGCTCGGCCCCGTACAGACGGAAGCATTGGATGGTGGCCAAAAAGGTGGGGCCTTCCACAATGACCTTGTCGCCAGGCGAAATCATGGTTTTGCCCAGCAGGTCCAGCGCCTGCTGGCTGCCGGTGGTGACGATGAGCTGCTCTGCCACCACGTTGTTGGCACCCTTGGCCTGCATGAACGCGGCCAGTTGTTCGCGCAGGGGGTTGTAGCCTTCGGTGGCACCGTATTGCAGGGCAGCACCTGGTTCGTCGGTCAGGGCCTGGTTGGCGGCGGCGCGGATACCGTCAACATCGAACATGGCCGAGTCAGGGAAGCCACCGGCAAAGCTGATGATGCCGGGCTAAGCTGATGATGCCGGGCTTGCCCAGCAGTTTGAACAGCTCACGGATGGCGGAGGTTTCTACGTTGTTCAGGCGATCGGCAAACTGCATGGCGTGTGAGTGAAAAAAGCGGGCACAAAAAAAAATGGGGCGGGTCAAGAAGAAACTTGGTCCAGTCCCCGTGAGGAACTGGATGCGGCGGGTGCGAAACAGGTTGAATAGGTGTGAACCGGCGTCATTGTGCCAACGTCGGACGAGGCAGCGAGTCGCAATAGCGAGTTGTGCCTTCATAGCTGGCCGTCAGGCGCGGACCCGACAACGGCGCCTCAACGCGATAAACATCCAGCAAGGTGTAAAGCGAATGGCGGCTTGAATAGGGGTGGGCGGCGTTGCCCTTGAGTGTTTCCAGTTGCGGGCGAATGGCCGACGCGTGATCCGCTGAGAAAAAGTACAGGTACGGTACTTCAAAACCCTGGCGGGGGCCATTGGTCGTGCTGTGGCCCACAAGTTCAGAAAACTCGCCGATGTTTTGCCCGTGGTCAGACAGGTACACCACCGAACTCACACCCTGCTGGGCCGAGATGGCAAGAATTTCATTCAGGATGTGGTCTGTGTAGAGCACGCTGTTGTCGTAGTCGTTGTATTCTTGGGCATTGAAGCCCTCGCTGCCACGCCGTGGAACATGGGCAGGTATGTCTGCATTGCCCGTCCATTTCTTGAAACTCTGGGGATACCGCTGCCCGTACTTGCCATGCGACCCCATCATGTGCAGCACAATGAATTTTCGCGGTGCGGTGTCTGCAAGCGCGTCCTTCAGTGCGGGAAGCAACACCTCGTCGAAGTCATAACCCTCGCCGAAATCACGTTTGTTCAGGAATTTGCTTTCGTGGGCATACAGGGACCACAGGTCGCCCAGAGCGTATTCGCTGCCGAGACCGATCTGGTTGGTGATCCAGAAGGTCTTGAAATCAACCTCTTTCAATATGGAAAGCAGGTTGGGACGGTTGGCTGCCTGGATGATGTCATCGGCGGGCAAGCCCGTCATCAGTTCAGCAATAGACAGCTGGGTCATAGGTTGCTCTGAGCACACGTCTTTCAAAGCCACCATGTCCCAACCGGTCATCTTTTCAAGATGGGGCGTGGTCTTGCGGGGGTAGCCGTACAGCGACATGTGCGTGGGCGTGAGCGACTCGCCGATGATCAGCACATGCGTCTGGCGTTCGGAGGCTGGTGCCTTCAGCCGAGCGTTGACCTTCTGCACTTCGTCGGGGTTGATGTTCTGGAAGTAGCTGCGGGTGGCAAAGGCCCGGCCGCCCACCTTGTACACAAACAGCACCGGGTTGTTGTTGGCAAATGCCAACCGGTCCCAGCCGGTCGATGACATAGCGAGCAACAGCGCGACCAAGGCGGCCACCAGCGGCCACTTCAAGCCACCTAACACCGGTTGCAACCGCTTTCGCAGGAAATACCCCAGGGTAAGCCAGATGGCAGCAGTGGCTGCGAGCGCAAGCCCAGTGTGGACCGAGGCGTAAATGGCCGCAAATTCAGACATTTCACCGCGACTGGTATCGAAAATAGCCAACAACGAAGGGGCACCAATCAATTGCCCATAGATGCCCACATGGACTGCTGTGGCGGTGGCAAACACGGTCAGCCAGAGCGCCAGCACTGAAAACACAACGGCGTGCACCGCCTTGGGCAACTGCGCCACCACCACCACGAACACCATCGACCACGCCGCGTTAACTAACCCGGCCATAATGGCGCGCACGTAATACTCGGCGCCAGGGGCAGATGAAAACGGCACCAGCAGTGAAAACACGTTGGCGGGTGACATCCAGAGTGATGCCACGAGCATCAAGATGGCGACGCTAGCAATGCGGTGGGTCAGCGAACGGTCTGTGGCCAGGTTCATGAATTCGGGTCTGTTTTTTTGCGACACTGAGTTTATGCAACCAGAATACATCAGCCGTTTTTTTGCCACGCTCAAGGCGGCCAACCCGCAACCGGTGACCGAGCTGGAGTACACCAGCGTATTCGAGCTGCTGACTGCTGTGCTGCTGTCTGCCCAGGCCACCGATGTCAGCGTGAACAAGGCCACCCGCAACCTGTTTGTGGTGGCTAACACCCCCGCTAAAATGCTGGCGCTAGGGCTGGAAGGCCTTGAACAACACATCAAAACAATTGGCCTGTACCACAGCAAAGCCAGGCACCTGCTGCACACCTGCCAGTTGCTGCTGGACCAGCACGGCGGCCACGTGCCGCGAACCCGGGAAGCGCTGGAAACCCTGCCCGGCGTGGGCCGCAAAACCGCCAACGTGGTGCTGAACAGCGCGTTTGGGGAACCGACCATGGCGGTGGACACACACATTTTCCGGGTGGGCAACCGCACAGGGCTGGCGCCTGGCAAAACACCGCTGGAAGTGGAGCTGAAATTGCTCAAACGCGTGCCGAAGGAGTACCTGGTGGACGCCCATCATTGGTTGATCCTGCATGGCAGATATGTCTGCAAAGCACGGCAACCGCTGTGCGATGCCTGCCAGGTGAGCGCTTTTTGCAAAAGCGCTCCGCGTAAACGACCCTAGAATGCGGCCACCCCTCCGCTAGGCCCATCTGCAACATCCCGCCATGCACCTTTTGCCCTTTTTGCTGAAAGCCCTGCCGCGCCTCCGTGCGGTGCTGCAAGCAGGGCTATTGGCGGCATTGTGTGCTTTGGTTCCACCAGCGGCAGCGCAACCCCTTCGGTTGTCGGCCACGCTGGCTCCGCTGAGTGATGTGCCTGCGCCACCTGGTATGGGCTCTGCGTCCGTTGCTCAGCAGCCCGGCGATATCCCAACCTATCTTCAGACAGCCCCCACGGACACCGCGAATGCGGGACGGGACGGATTGCCCCCCTTGGGCGTAGGTGACCAGATCACGATTGCCGTGTTTGGTCAGCCCGACTTGTCGGCAGAGGTCACGGTGGGCGAAGCAGGCACCATCATGGTTCCGTTGATTGGGACGCTGAATGTGCTCAACCTGTCTGCCGCTCAGCTTGAATCCATGGTGGCCGTCAGGCTCAAGGATGGTGGCTACCTCCAAAACCCAGGTGTATCGGTACAAATCAGGCAGCTGCGCAGCCAGCTGGTGTCGGTGATCGGTGAGGTACAACGTCCAGGGCGCTACCCGATCCAGGGCCGAATGACCGTACTCGAAGCGCTGGCCACCGCAGGTGGCATGACGGCGCGGGCCGATCGGACCGTGGTGCTGCTGCGAAAGCCCACTGGTGCCTTGGCCAACACTGGCAGCCGGGACGAGACCCGAATTCAACTTGAAGCGGCTGGAGCCCAATTCGGAGGCCGTTTGGATGTGCCATTGCTGAATGACGATGTGGTCTTCGTGGGTGTCCAAAAGCTTTTTTACATCCACGGCGAAGTCCGCCGGCCAGGGGCTTACCCCATGGAACAAGGCATGAACATCATGAAGGCCTTGTCACTCAGCGGTGGTGTGAGCGAGCGGGGCTCGGACCGTCGCATCAAAATTCACCGGCTTGACGAGAAAAACACCCTGCAAGTGCTCAAGGCGGAGCCTGCCACGCCCCTGCAGCCCGACGACGTGGTGCACGTTGACGAGCGGCTCTTCTGAGCCACATCCGACGCAACCAGCCCCATGCAAAACTCCACCCACGACCCAGGTATATCGCTGGTGCAAATCGGTGCCATGCTGGCAGCGCGCAAGGGCCTGATCGCGGCGGTGTCGGTCGCCACCATCGCCGCCGCTGTGACTGCAGGTCTCCTGTTGCCCAAAACCTACACAGCCACAGCTGAAATTTACGTGGAGTTCCGGGGAAATGACCCGATTCTGGGCCGGAGCTTTTCAGCCATGCAGGACGAAAGTTACCTGGCCACGCAGGTAGACATCATCAAAAGCGACGACGTGGCCCGGTACATCCTGGAAACCACTCGAGCGCTTGAGACACCTGAAGCACGGGAGCTGGCCAGGAGCAAGGGCGAAGCAGTGCTGCGGGCAGGGATGCTGCGCAGCCTTGCTGCCGACCTGCAAGTCAGCCCCAAGCGCAATAGCCGGGTTCTGGACTTGCAGTTTTCATCCAAGGACCCCTTGTACGCCCGCGATGCGCTGAACGCGGCCATCAAGGGCTACATGGAAATAAACAACAAAATCCACTCTACGCCAGCCAAACTGCGGCAGGAGCAATACAGCGGCCAGCTGGTGGCCCTGCAAATGGAGGTTGACCGCATTCAGCGCGAAATCACGGCCTACCAGCAGAGGGAGGGCATTGTGGATGCTGACGAACGCTTGGACACGGGCTCGCGCCAATTCAGCGAGCTGAACTCACGGCAGTTGACCATTCAGGCAGCGCAGTCCGAGGCCACCACGCGCAAACGGGCGATCCAGGCACTGCTGGCCGGTGGCACGCGGGCAGACGATATTCCGGATATTGCTCGCCAGGAGAGCGTGCGCGACGTCAAACGCCGTCTGATCGAGGTAGAGGGACGGTTGCTTGAAGTCTCAGGTGTGCTGGGGCGCAACCACCCCCGTTACCGCGCGCTTGAAGCTGACCGGGCTGCGCTGCTCGACCAATTGGATCGCGCGTCGAACAGCGCTATGCAATCTATTGAACAAGAGGAGCAGCGCTTTGGTGAGCAGCTGAGGCGGCTTGAGGCTGAAATCAAAGGCCGTCAGAACCAACTCCTGGAAATGAAAAAACACCGGGATGTGATTGCGTCCTACCAACGTCAGCTGGCCAGTGCACAACAGATTTACAACGCTGCAGTGGCTCGATACGACGAAATTTTGATTCAGAGCAACGTCACCAGTCCCAACATCGCCGTGCTGCAATGGGCCGAAAAGCCTCTGCGTCACACCAAACCCAACGTGTTGAACAACGTGATCGTCAGTATTCCGGGGGGCCTGATGCTTGGCTTGCTGATTGCGCTGTTTCTGGAACTGTCCTACCGCCGCCTGCGCTGTGTGGAGGACCTGAAAGCGAGCCTGCCAGTGCCCGTACTGGGAGAAGCCTGATGAGCGATTCAAACGCCCCCCCCCGCAAAGGTGGCTCTGCCTCGCCGTTTTTTGACGATGCTGAGGGGCAGACGGGTTTTGGGCTCAGCCAGTTTGAAGACAGCTCGCAAGCACTTGACCTGGACCTGAGACACCCCGCACCACTGCCCACGACCGAAGATGCCATGGGACGCATGGGGCAGGCATTCCTGAATGCGCGCAAGCTGACAGAAGAAGAGGTTGTACGCATCGTTCAGCTGCAGCGGAAAAAACGCATTCGGTTCGGTGAAGCTGCAATCCAGCTGGGCCTGTTGACCGAAGAAGATGTGCACGATGTCTTGGCACAACAGTTCAACTATCAGACCAGCGCCAAACACGGCCAGGGAAGTCGAAAAAAGATCAGCTCGCGCCTGCTGATTTCACACAGCCCCTACAGCGCAGAGGCAGAGGCCATTCGGCGGTTTCGCGCTGAAATTCGGTTGCGTGCTGGTGACCAGGATCAAACCTGCCTGGTGTTCGCGCTGGTCAGCCCCAATACGTTGGAAGGCAAGAGCCACTTGGCTGCCAGCTTGGCGCTGGCCTTTGCGCAACTGAACCTGAAGACGCTGCTGATTGATGCAAACCTGCGCAAGCCCATCCAACACCAGCTGTTTGATCTTTCCAACAAAACAGGGCTGTCCACCATGTTGGCTGGGCGTACCTTGCCCACGCTGGACCTTTCGGACACCATCAACAGCCACTTGAACGTCATCACTTCAGGCCCCAAACCACCCAATCCCAGCGAGATTTTGACCGCCCCCAATCTGTCGGAATTGCTCGATAAATTCAAGACCGATGCGAAAGTGATCGTGATCGATACCCCACCTACCCGCGTGGGAGCCGATGCACAAATCATTGCGCCACAGGCAGGAAATGTGGTGCTGGTATGCCGCAAAGACAGTACCACCGCCGATGATCTGCACAAGACCTATCACGACATGGAGACCGCTTCTGCACGCGTGTTGGGTTCTTTTTTCAACACGGTGCCGCAAAAAATAGCGCCAGTTACGAGCCGCCTTCGGCAGTTGCTGGGCCGTGTGAACGAGCCACCCCAGGAAAAGGGCTGAAATTGGCTCGGCTGGCCTCACTTCTGGTAGCAGTGGTGCTGGCGCTAAGCGCGTACGGTGCCCATTCTCAGGACATGCGTCCATTTCCGGCACAGTGGGGACCGTTCGTAGGTGCAGCAGACCACAGCGCGCTCAATGCCCCGCTGACTGAAGCGGACCGAATCACCGTGCAAGGCTCCCATTTTTCAAGGGTGGGAGCCGATTTGCGGCCAGGCACAGGGGATGACAGCCGCGTACGCCTCTTTGGCATCAATCTATCTCATGATGCCGCTTTTCCATCAACCGAGCGCGCCAAAGCGGTGGCCCGCACACTGCGCAGCATGGGCTTCAATGCCGTCCGGCTGCATCATCTTGACACCCGACCCACATCAGACCCTCAGATTTTTCGCGGTACGCTAACCACGGGGCCGTACCCCAGTTTGCACTCCGGGGCCATCGAACGCTTGCGTCATTTCATCGGTGTTTTGGCCCAAGAGGGGTTGTACGTCAATCTGAACCTGATGGTGGGGTACACCTTTCGTCCGGATGTGGACGGAATACCCGCACTCAACGCAGCGGGCAAGGCGCCCGGATATGCCTCACCGGTCCACAGCTTCCATCCCAAACTGGTGGCATTGCAGGAAGCACATGCAAGGCAATTGATCGCTGCGTTGGGGCTGAAAACCGCACCCAGCCTGGCCCAGGTGGAAATCATCAATGAGTCGTCCCTGGCCTCAGCCTGGCTGCACTGGCATTCAAACGTATGGACGACTGAAATTGCAGGGCCTTACGCCACCGAGCTGAATACCCAATGGCAAACTTGGGTATTGCAGCGCCATGGAACGTGGGACAAAGCCTGCAAGGTGTGGGGAACTTGTGGTGCAGAAGACAAGGCCATGCTGACGCCCGCGCAGGCTGATGCGTTGCAGCACGGGTTTGACAGTGGTCTGCTGCTAAAACTGAAGTCCCGAGCCCTTGCAGGCTTGGCCAATGCCCAATCGGTCTTGGGCGTGGCCAAGGCGGTACCGGACCGCCCCAATCTGCACCCCAAAGTACAAGATGCCATGGGCTTTGTCACGGAGGTAGACCGCCGGTTTGTGACCCGAATGCGGGCCGTGGTCAAAAACGCGACCCACCCCCACATGCCCGTGACCGGGACCCAAGTCAATTTCGGCGCACCGCTGCATTTCGCTTCACACGCCGCGATGGACTACGTCGATGCCCACTATTACCAAGACCACCCGGAGTTTCCCGGTGAGCCGTGGTCCGATACCGATTGGCGAATAGCCAACACCTCCATGGTTGACGGTGGTTTGAGGGATCTGCTGGCGCTGGCTTTCCTGAGAGACCCAAAAAGGCCGTTTGTCGTCAGTGAATTCAACCAAGCCTTCCCCAACGCACAGAGTCACGAAATCCTGCCGCTGATGGCGGCGGTGGCCGCTCAACAGGATTGGGACGGCTTGTATTTTTTTGATTACACCGATGCCCATGAAGACCGGCACACACCGCGTTACTTCAACTTGCAAGGCAACTGGACACAAGCCAGTGTGGTGGGGCTGTCTGCACGCATGTTTCGTACGCCTTCCGTTCCCGTGCTGCCGCAGGCGCATGCGGTTGCCATCGATGAGGACGCTTGGAAGGCCTATGCAGCGGCCGACCGTCGCCCAGACACATGGGAGCGAGCGCTTCATAAGCAACGAGGCGTGGATTTTGTGCTGGCACTGTCTCACCGGGTGGGCCATCAGACAGGCCGGCCCGGCGTCACGGCCATCACGCCAGACGTGACCCGCTTGAAGCCACAAGCACTGGGATGGGCACCGCAAGACAAAAAACTGTCCATCGACACGGCTCTGGCGAGCGGGGTGTGGAGCCCCAGCCAGCCTGGCGTTGTATTGCAGAACCAATGGCTGACGGTGGAGGCTCCACCGCAAGTGGGCGCACCGACGTTGGCCGTGTTGGCACACAGTTTGGATGGCCAACCTCTGCCACAGAGCCGCCACTGGCTGCTGGTGGTTCCCGCGCCCACCGTTGGCACCCTGCCCGGCCGCAGCCCTCCCAGGCCACAACCCCTAGTTCCCTACAAAGGAGATCGCCGCTGGTGGACATTGGAGTCGGCTCAGACGGGGCATATCTCGGGCAGCAGAGCAACGACAGGTCCCCTTTGGATCCAGCGCCAACCGGTCCGCTTGCGACTGGCCCAGATGGCCGGGCAATGGGTGATCTACCCGTTGGATGCCAACGGTAAACGGCTTGCAGCCCTTCCCCCGGCGCAAATGGTCAAGCTCGGTCAGCACTGGCAAATTGATTTGAATCAGGGGGTCGACAACACGGCTCTGTGGTTCGAGGTAGTGGCTCCGTGACCCGTCTGCCAAAGGGTGGCTATACGACTTGGCCGAACACCGCGTTACGCCATGTGGCACTGCTTTGCCTCTCAGCGGGCAGCCCGGTGGCACATGCGTCCGTGGATATTGCGTTGAAGCTGGAGACGACGTGGGGGCAAAACAGCAACCTGTTCAAAAACAATGCCTTGGGAGCTGCGAACACACTGCCTTCGGCACCAGCCCCAACCAATACCCAAACCCAAGCACATGGGGCAACACTGGCCATCGGTATTCCGCTGGACTCGACAGAAACCCGCCTGGTACTGACCACGAGCTTGACCACCTTGAGGTGGCAGTCCGCCGCCGCGCTGAACCACACGGAACACACACACACGGCTCGGCTGCCATGGCGACACGGTGCGCTTTGGGAGGGCGAATGGACAGCGGGTCGATCGCAAACAGCGTATCCAGTAGACGACTTTTACGCGCAGTTCGATCCCGTTGAACGACGATGGCTGACCACGCAAGTGATTTTGAAGCCCACGCCTGACATCCACTTGCCGCTGAGATTTGTGTCGGTCAGCTCTGCACATGGTGATCGAACGTTACACGCGAACTTGGACGAAGACATCCAGGCCATGAGCGCATCGGTGCTGTACCGATCTCCCTTGGGCCACACAGCTGAAGTGGGCTTGGGACGCAAACGTCTGCAAAATCCTTTCCGAATTTCCCAGATTTCCAACCGTGCGACGGAGGAAAGAGAGAGTGAAACTTTTGTGGATCTGCAGTGGGTTTACAGCGCGAAAACCCAGGCATCCCTTCGGTGGGCAAAACGACTGAAAACGCCTCTGGATGGCACCTTCCAGCCCTTAGACCAACATGTGCTCCGGCTGTCGGCCAGCCACGCTCTTTCCCCTCAACTCAGGCTACAAGGGCAGGCTTGGCGTCAACCGTACCAGAACACCGATGCCCAAGCCAACTACGGCATGTCCAAGGGACAAGGCATGGCTTTAACGTGGGTGCCGTCCTACCGTTGGTCGGTTAGCGCTGCGTGGCAAAGAGATCAACAACAGGAGCTGACATTGGGGACGGTTCAGCAGGGGCTCGCACTCAACCCGACGACCCATCGCACCTCGGTGCGCACCGGCTATGAACTGACTCGCGGGCTGACGGCTTACGTCAGTGCGACCCACGAGCGTCGGGTACGTCGCGGCACCGACACGGCACAACAAACCGTTTGGCAGATGGGCATGGAGTATCGATACGAGAACCTGCCCGACGCTGCCGCTCGGACTGCTGCGGCTGTTACCCCAACACCCTGACGCGGAGTCGCCCAAATGGATGGTCTTGGCCGTCCGGTGGGAATCAATCCCGATCGGAGCGGTTCCAGTTTTTCTCTCGCTTGACCAAAAATCCGCGGTAGATCCCAAGCTTGGTCAGGACAAAACGTGGGATTTGCAGCAACTCTCTGGGAGTGAGAATGTCTCTGCCCCACCCCGACCAAGCCCTGCCCACCGCCGCTGCGATCATTAGAAACAAAACCGCAGCCCATTCCGCAAACCAAAACGCATCGCTGCTGAAAAACGCCCATACGCCTTCCACGAGGGCCATCAGGCACACCCACAACACCAGCAAACTGAGTGGCGGAACCATCAGATCCAACGCCAACACCAACGCGGGCGCGTTGCGGCTGCGCACCGCATTCCACAGCAGGGCCGGCACCTCAGAAACGATCATGCCCAAATGCCCATGCTCCCACCGCTTGCTTTGTACCGTACGCGATGCGGACGCAGTAGGGAAACAACTGTCCACTCGCACCGAAGGAAAAAACCGCACCCGAATGCCCGTTTTGGCGAAGTCGGCTGTCAGTTTCAGATCTTCTACCAAGTGCCCACTGGCCAAATTGAATCGGCTGATCACAGCCCAAGGAAACGCCATGCCAGAGCCCAGCAATTGGCCCTGACCTGCTAATCGCCCCCACCCCAGAGGCCGAACCAGCGTTTTGACCACCCATGCAAATTCGGACACCTTTGCGGCGACTGAAGCACCCGGGCGGGCGTGCATGAGGTATGCGCTTTGATGCGGCAAACCCAATTCGAAACTGGCGCGTGCCAGTGTCTGCAACCCCTCGGACGACGCGGTGCAGTCAGCGTCCAGCACCACCACCACATCGGGTGGGTCATGGGCGGCGAGATAATCCATTCCAAATTGCAGGGCGTAGCCCTTGCCACGATCCGTATCGGAGCGGCGCTCTATCACCTCGGCGCCCAGTTGCCGGCACAACGCAGCTGTACCGTCGTCACAGTTGTCGGCGACCACCACCACGCGGCACCGCAACGCAGGTGCAACTTGCAGCAGCGGTTGCAACGTCGCGGACACCACCGCCTCTTCGTTGTGCGCAGGTACCAATACAACCCATCTACAGGGGCTGGTCGGACACGGCGACAAGCCAGCGACGAAATCCTTGCCCTGCAGCCGTGCAGAGAAAATTTGAAGCACAAAAACCAAGGTCGGCATGCTGGCCAGCGCCAGCAGAATGACCATTCCCAATTGCCATGTCAACATGGTTTAGCAGCTTCCCAGGTCCCCACATGGGGTGAAGTCTCTTGTCCCACGACGGCTGATTGGGCCAACATCATGGACAAGAAAAACAAAAATTGAAGAAAGGAAGTAACCCTCAAAGCCGTGCTCTCAGAAAAATTGGAAATCAAAAAAATCAACAATAACGCTGCGTGCAAGGCCCCTAGCTGGCGCTGGAAAGGAAACATACGCACCACATTGCGCACATGCAACGCGATCATGCCAACAAAGAGCGTCAGACCGACAAGTCCCAACTCATTGAGTACTTCCAAGTAGCCATTGTGAGCGCTTGGCACCAACCATCGCAACGCGTCTGAAATGAACTGCGAGGGACCGCCAGGCCCTAACCAAAAAGACGAAAATCCAGCACCGAACCACCAATGCTGTGCGATGGACTGCCACATCAGGAGCCAAATATCGGCACGCCCCGTCAGATCAGCTGATTTGCCGAACAACCCAGAAAAAGGCGCTGCAATGTCCTCAAGGCCCAGCCATCGGTCGGCATAGAAAAAGAACAGAAGATTGGCTACCACAAGCACAACCGCCAAACCTAACACCACGCGCACAAACAGGGTGGGTGCTCGAACATGCTCCTTGTACAAAGCGGCATAAAAGGCCGTCGAAACCAGTCCGAAAAACAGACTGCTGGAACTTCGTGACCCCAGCAAGCACAACACGATGAGAAACAAAGAGACCAATGCCGAGGAAAGTCGACGAGCTTCTGAGGTGTGCACATACACCCAAAGCAACAGAGACACACCGGCAGCAATACCCAGCGAGTTCTTTTGCTCCAGAATGCCTCGCCACGAGCCTGCGATACCCACCACACTTTCTTTGCCCTGAGTGGGGTTCACCACCACTATCAAAACCGAGGCAGCCAATACCCCCAACAACAGGTAGTAGCAAGACACAACAGCCCGGTGGGGGTTTTGTAGCGTGTAGATGCCGATGGTGTAACAAATCAGTATGACGCCTGCGAATTGCACCACCTGGCGCAATGAGTTGGCGGGTGCTGGGCTCCACATAATGGATAGGGCAGACAAACCCCACAGGCCCCACAAACACATATTGCCCCAGACAAATGCAGGCATGTGCTTGAAACGCGCCTTAAAGGCCAGGTAAGCCGCCAGTGCAAACAGCGATGTCCACTGCAGTTTTCGCACCCAAGAACCTCCGGCCATATCCTGGGTGATTTCAAAGTCCCACGACAGACTTGTGGGCAGCACCGCAAACAACACAGCCACCCAGAGCAGCACATCGGCCAAAGTAACCGTGAATGTCTGTGATCGCCCATCCGACCCCTGGTCCAAAGCAAGCTCACCGGCAGATATTCGATGACCATGCCCACTCACAGGCCTACCCCTGGCGACAATGAAACAGCAGGTGTCAACGCGCGCAATCGGGCAGGCAAAAGGCGCCCCCAAATCACAGCGGCCTCCCACAACTCCGAGGTGATCAGGCACAAGACCACCGCTTCAATGCCCCAATAGGTCGGCAACACCAGAAGCAATGAAATTTGAAGCGTGATTGACACCATGTTCATCTTGAGAAGGGCCAGAAAATCCCCGAACCCCACCATCAAGACAGTGCCCACAAACTTGAAGGCATAAATCACTAGGTATGCCACCCAAAAGACCAGCAAATCGCCAAAGTGAACGTACTTGTCCGCCGAAACCACGTTTGAAATGGGCTCAAATGCAACGTACAGCAATCCCAGATACACCAACATCGGAATCAGAATGATCAGTGCCGATTTACGCAAATAAGGCCCAAAAGCTGGAGCACTGCCCTGCATGATGAGGTTGGCCACATCACTACGAGCCATTTGTTGCCAGGCAACGGTCAACAGGCTGACGGGCATCAACAGCAGCCGGGAAGCGTTCAATTCGGCGGTGGCTTCGAGCCCCAGCTGAAAACCCGCCAGATACAGATATAGGCTATTGGCTAACCAGCCCAACGCCAAGCCGGGCAACGCCCAGTGCGTAATTGCCCAACATTCAGACCAAGCCGCCTTTAATGCGGACCAGTGAAGTGGCCCACCCACGACCGCCTTCGCAGTCAACCAAACCGAACATGCGTTGGCCAGCGCAAGCACACCAAGCACGGACACCAACGAAACCTGTTGTGCCAGGTGAAGAGCCCCCCCGCCAAACAATGCCAGACCCACATACAAGCCATCGAGCTTTAGCACATCGACGGCACGCTGCTCCAGATAAAGCGATACACGCTTGAAATCTCGAAACACCAGCGCTCCGGCATACACCACAAAAACCAAAGACACCAGCCAGAGGTTGGCACCCACCGTGGCTTCCCACTGCAGCCCCAGGGCAAGACACCCACCAAACACCGCCAACAGAAGGGCCACCGAACGTGCAAGCGTCTGCGCCATCGCAAGCCGTGGAACCATGGCCGACGGTGTATGCCGCGCACTGAGGTTTGCCAAGGCGTTGGCAATCAGCGTGTCCAGCACACCAGAAAACAACACGCCCACCGCGAACAACTGAACATAGAGGCCATAGGCTTCTTTGGGCACCACCGCAATCAGGTACACACCCACCGAGAAGTTCAAACCGCTCAGCAAGGCCTGATCCAGGATGGATGCCAATGACCGCTTGATCATGAGAGGCTCGACTCAGCCGCGCGAAAGTTCAGGTAGGGGCAGTCGATGCCGCGCAAACAACACCTCGAGAATGCGATCTGCTGCCTGGCCATCGCCATATGGGTTGGCCACCTGCGCCATACGTTGAAATGCAGCGGCATCGGTTATCAAACGTGTCACTGCAGCCACGATACGCTCGGGGTCGGTCCCCACCAATTGCGCAGCACCCGCTTCCATGGCCTCCGGACGCTCGGTGCTTTCGCGCAACACCAGCACGGGCTTGCCCAGTGAGGGTGCCTCCTCTTGCACCCCGCCCGAGTCGGTCAAGATGAAAGTGGCACCCGCCATGGCTTCCACGAAGGCAGCGTAGTCCAGGGGATCAGTCAAGCGGATGCGGGGGTGTCCACCCAACGCAGGCAAGACCACCTCGCGCACCTTGGGACTCAGGTGAACCGGGAAATTCACCCTCAGTTCAGGAAAGCGGTCAAGCAACCGCAACACAGCGGTGCAAAGCTGCCGCATGGGCTCGCCGTGATTTTCTCGACGGTGGGCGGTCACCAGCATCTCAACACCGGATGTGGATACCCGTTCCGGGGCCGCAGCGTCCAACTTGGCCTTGGTCCACAACAACGCATCAATGCCTGTGTTGCCGGTCACGGTGATGTCAGCGTCAGCGATGCCTTCTCGCAACAAATTGGCACGTGCGCCCAAGGTGGGGGGGAAATGCAGATGGGCCAAATGCCCCGTCATTACGCGGTTGGCCTCTTCGGGGTAAGGGCTGTACCGGTCGTGGGTACGCAGACCTGCCTCGACGTGTGCCACAGGTATCTTGTTGTAAAACGCAGCCAATGCACCAGCGAAGGTGGTCGTGGTGTCGCCCTGTACCAGCACCCAGTCGGGTTGCGCGCTTTTGAGCCAATCGTTGATGCCAGACAAACTTGCCATGGTGATGTGAGCGAGGTCCTGATTGGCACGCATGATGTCCAGGGACACCGTCGGGCGCAGCCCAAACCATTCCAGCATGGACGACAGCATTTCCTTGTGCTGGCCCGTGCTGACCACATCCACCTTGAAACGCAGCGGGTGTTTGGCTGCGGCCAATACCACAGGAGCCATCTTCACGGCTTCTGGCCGGGTACCCAACACGACGGCGAGGTGCAAGGGACGATGTTGCGATGGAAGAGTCAATTCAACGGCTCCGATAACGAGGAACAATCAAGGCGCGCAGCAGCAGCAACACGAACTGGGTGTTGGTGACCAAGTAGCGCCGCCAAAGGCGACCGGGCTCTTGCACCAGGCGGTAGAACCACTCCATTCCCACCGCCTGAACCCACGAAGGGGCCCGTTTGCGAAGACCGGCCAAAACGTCAAAGCTGCCCCCCACCCCGATGGCCACCTTCACACCCAAGTGTGACCAGTACTGCTCGATGAATGCTTCTTGACGAGGCACGCCCATGCCAACCAGCAATACGCTAGCGCCACTTGCAGCCACTTCGGCGGCGCGCTGAGGTGCGTCTGCAGCCGAGAAATACCCATTGGCGTGCCCAATGCGCAGCCGGGGATAACGGGCCTGCAACGTGGCCACCAAGGCATCCAGCACCGGCTGCGAAGCACCGAGAAAATACACGCCCAAGCCTTCAGACTCGGCACGAGCGCAAATGTCTTCCACCAAATCTACGCCTGTGACCCGAGCCGGCAACGGAGTACCAAACCAACGGCTTGCCCAGACAAGCGGCTGACCATCGGCCACCGTCCAGGCTGCACGGTCCACAAACCGCTGCAGGTCAGGGCTGCTTCGCATCGTCATCAGAATGGAGACATTCACCGTGGCGAGCCACCCGGATTTTCCGGCTGCCATGTCAGCAAACAACAGTTCCGAACATCCGGACTGGGACACGGGCAAAAATAATCCGTTGAATATTCGAATGGGTTCAGGCATGGATAGCAGGCCAAAAATCGGTCAATGCGAAGCCAACAGAGGTGTCAACCCACCGGGCAAGTCTATCGCCAGGGAAACACTCCATGGGTGGTTTATGCTGCCAACCACGTTAAAACTTTGGTAAAGCGAAACAGGCCGTTCGGGCCAGCAATCCGACTGCCAGCGTAGACAACCTTGTTTGTGCCACACCTGCATTTGCCCATGGATACCTTTCCGCTACTGACTTTTTCACGCATCGCGATCAGCGACAAAGTGTTCACGCCTGTTGCGGGCTCTTCCGACCTGAGCACCCACATGCAGTCCACGCTCGATTGGTTGCTTCGCGCCCATGACCAAGGCAACGACGATGGCGTGAGCTATGGTTTCAGCCTGCGGGGCGGCTGGCTGCCGTCCTATCGAGAGACCACTGGCTACATCCTGACCACTTTCTATCGCGCTGGACGGGTAATGAAGCGGCCGGAGTTGACCGAGCGCGCCACCCACATGGCACGTTGGCTTGCAAAAGTACAAAACCCGGACGGCAGCTTTTCCAATCCCAAAAACGGACACGAAGGCATCGTTTTCGATACTGGACAAGACTTGTTTGGGCTGGTAGCAGCCTGGGAGAACACCCGCGAGGACGTTTTTTTGCATGCGGCCCGTCGTGCGGGAAGCTGGCTGGCACAGGTGGCCGATGCCGATGGGGTATGGACCCAGTTCAAACACAAAAACACCCCTCGCGTCTACAACACCCGCTCGGCTAGGGCGCTTTTGCGATTGAACCAAATTGACCCTCGCGATGAATGGGTACGGGTGGCAAGAGCCAATTTGGACTGGGCCGTCAGCCATCAGCACGCCTCCGGTTTCTTTGAAAACAACGCTTTTATGGTGGGCGACGCTCCTTTCACCCACAACATTTCCTGCGCCATCTGCGGTCTGCAAGAATCAGGTTGGCTATTGGGTGACTCAGTCTATGAAGATGCGGCTCGACGCTGCAGTGATGCCGCGCTGGCACTGATGGCGTCCGATGGTTTTGTGCCCGGGCAAATCACACCCGAAGGTGTGCCAGCCGCCACCTATTCGTGCCTCACAGGCCAATGTCAATTGGCCATTGTGTGGGCCAAGCAATACCAAATCACTGGAAATGCGGCGTACCAAGACGCGGCCATTCGATCGTTGCGGTATGTCATGGCACGTTCACGACCGCATGACAGCCACCCCGGTGTTCGAGGTGGGGTGGCAGGTTCGTTCCCCATCTATGGACGCTACGCTCCATTGAGCTACCCCAACTGGGCGGCCAAATTCCTCCTGGATGCGGCCTTGTTGCAACGAGACTGGGCCGCTGCCCCATGATCGTTGCGCTCACCGGTGGCACCGGTCAATTGGGCAGCCATGCCATCGATGCCTTGCTGGCCGCCGGTCATCAGGTGCGAGTATTCGTCAGGCCAGACAAGGGGCGGTTTTCATTGCCGCCAAACCAGCAATTGGCCCACACCATTACCGTCGCACCGCTGGATATCCAGGGCCTGACACAAGCACTGCAAGGCTGCGATGCGGTGGTCCATGCGGCGGCTGCGCTCACTGGAGACGAAGTCAGTCAACACGCCGTCACCGTGGAGGGCAGCCGCGCCTTGCTGACCGCCATGGCCTCAGCCGGAGTGCGGCGGCTGGTGGGAATCGGGTCACTGTCCGTCTACAACCACGACGCCGTGCCGTTGGGTGGCGCGTTCAACGAGAGCACGCCGCTTGAAACCCAACCGGCAATGCGCGACGTGTACGCCCGGTGCAAGCTGGCACAAGATCACCTGTTTGCCCAGTTTGCGCACACGCCGGGAGCGGTGGCCATCACGTTGCGGCCGGGCATTTTTTACACCGAGCGCTCGCTTTGGACATTCGCCTTGGGCAAACCACTGGGGAGGCACGTCTGGCTGGTCATAGGGCCCCTGACGACCGATTGTGAAGTGCCCATGGTCCATGTGAAAGACGTGGCCAGTGCCATCGTGCTCGCACTGGCCGCCGGGCCAGAGCTGAACGGTCAAAACTTCAATTTGGTAGAGCAGCCCGCGCCGTCTGCCCCTGTCCTGCTCGCGGCGTTGCACCGCAGCCACCCATACATCCGCTTGGTGCGACTGCCCTGGTGGCTACACCGACTTTTGGCACACATGGCGTCACCCATACTGGGGCGCAAGGCCCCCGGGCTGTTACGCCCGTGTTGGTTGGCCGCCCGCTTCACCCGGGTGCATTACGACAGCCAGCTCGCCCGGCAGTTGCTGGGTTGGCAACCCAAGCACCATGCACTGGACCTGGCGCAAACTGCCTCAACACCTCACACCCCATGACCCACCCTCGCATCAGCGTGTGCATCGCCACCTACCGTCGCCCGGAGCGCTTGGCATTGGTGCTGGCCGACCTCCATGCCCAAACCCTGCCTGCTGTTCAGGTGGTGGTGGTAGACAACGACGCTGGGCGGACGGCCGAGGCCAACGTGTCCGGGTTCCGCGCCCAACACCCAGATGCCTTTGAGCTGGTGTACGACACCCAACTGGAACGCAACATCAGCCTCACACGCAACGTAACCGTGGCCCTGGCCCACGGCGATTGGCTCGCGTTCATAGACGACGACGAGCGCGCCCCCCCCGACTGGCTGCACACGCTGTACCAGTCCACCGTGGCCCATGGGGCCGATGGCGTGCTGGGCCCCGTCATTCCGCAACTGCCGCCCGATGCCCCGGCTTGGATTGCCCGCGGCGACTTTTACAGCTTCCCCCGACTGCCCACGGGCACAGAGGTGCCATTGAACCAACTCAGATTTGGCAACGTGCTGCTGCGCGGCAGCACCGTGCGGGCAGAGCCTGGCCCGTTCGACCCCCGATTCAGACTGTCCACCGGAGAAGACGGCGACATGCTGCTGCGCCTGATGGCCAAAGGGGCCAAGGTCATCTGGTGCGACGAAGGCTGCGTAACGGAACCCGTTGAGCCTGCTCGCCTGTCGTTTGAGTGGCTCCGCCAACGGGCCTACAGCGGTGGGCAGGAATTTGCCCGCAAAGCCTTGAGCGGCAACTATGGCCCCATGGGGCCTGGTCAGCGCCTGGCGCTCGCACTCAATGCTGTGGGCAAGTTGGTGGCCGCGCTGATCATGGCCGTTGTCACCTTGCCCGCAGGCCGCCACCACGCGGCCCATTGGGTGATCCGCGCGCAGGCCAACCTGGGCAAACTCAGCGCCTTTTCCGGCAATCGATACCAAGAATACGGACGCATCTGACATGACCTTGCACTTCGCCATCGTGGGCTGCGGCTACGTGGCAGACCTATACATGGAGGCACTGAAAAGCCACCCCGAGCTGCGTCTTCAAGGTGTATGGGACCGCGACCCCGAACGCCTGCGTGCCTTTTGCGCCTTCCACGGCGTCCGTGCCTACGTCTCTTACCAGGCACTGTTGACCGATGGTGCGGTGGAGCTGGTGGCCAACCTCACCAACCCGCGCGAACACTTCAAGGTGTCCGAAGCTGCGCTGCTGGCACACAAACATGTCTACTCGGAAAAGCCCCTGGCCACCGAATTGCCCGATGCCCAGACCTTGGTCGAAATGGCCGAGGCCCGGGGGCTGTTCATCACCAGTGCACCGTGCAGCGTGCTGGGGGAAACCGCCCAAACCATCTGGAAGTTGCTGCGCCAGCAGCAAATCGGCACTCCACGTCTGGTGTACGCAGAGCTGGACGACGGCAACGTGGCCGCCATGGACCACGCAAAATGGATCAGCGCATCCGGCGCGCCCTGGCCCGCCCAAGACGAATTTGAAGTGGGATGTACCCTGGAACACGCGGGCTACCACCTGACCTGGCTCACGGCGTTTTTTGGCCCCGTGCACCGCATGACCACGTTTTCGCGCGTGGTGCAACCCGACAAAGGCTTTGTGGGCCTGCAACCCGCCCCTGATTTTGCCGCCGCGTGCTTCGAGTTTGGCAACGGCGTGGTGGCGCGTCTGACTTGCAGCATTTACGGGGCCCATGACCATCGCATGCGCTTTTTTGGAGACGACGGCACCATCAGCATCGACCGCATCTGGGACTACGGTGCCCCCGTGCACCTCACCCGGCGCAACCGCTGGACCTCACGCGCTGAAAAGTACCCCTTGCTGGCCCGCTTGACGGGCCTGGGGCCCAAGCGCGTGCCACTGGTACGCCAACCGCCCGTGAAAGGCCGGGGTTTGTTCGGCAAAAACGGGATGGACTTCTGCCGGGGCATTGCCGATTTGGGCGAAGCCCTGGCCAACGGCACATCCCCCCACTTGACGGCCCGCTGGGCCTTGCACGTGACCGAGGTGGTGCTGGCGATGCAAAGCCCCATGGTGTACGGCGACACCCGGGAAATTCACACCCGCTTCCCGCCCATGACCCCCATGCCCTGGGCCAAGGGCTGAGGCCCCCACTGCTGCAGCCAGCCCGGGGCGAAGTGTTGGGCCACAGCAGTAGCTAGTCCATCAAACACGGTGTCCAGGCCGGGCGCCTGGTGCCCGAACAGGGCCTGCAGCACCGCCGGGTCTTCAAACAGGCCGTGCACATAAAGCCCAAGCACGTTGCCCCGACCACCCTGACCGCCCTGCCAGCCCAAGCCTGAAGGCAACACCACTTGTGCCACATCGCCCTTGGCGGCCATGGCAGGGTGCTGCGCGGTGTTCCCAAGGTGTATCTCGTAGCCCGATACCGCCACACCCGACAGCGGGGCCCAAGGCCCCGCCAAGTCGCCAAACCGCGTGCGGGTGCGGCGCACCGCCTTGTGGGCTCCAAACGCCGTGACCAGGGGCAACAGCCCCAAGCCGGGCGCGTCGCCGCCCAGGGGATGCGTGCTTTCCACACCCAAGGGGTCCACGATGGCCTCGCCCAGCATTTGCAGCCCGCCGCAAATGCCCAGCACCGCCCCACCGGCCGAGGCATGGGCGCACACCGCAGCGTCCAGCCCCTGCTGGCGCAGCCAGGCCAGATCGGCCACGGTGGACTTGCTGCCAGGCAACACCACCCAGTCGGCCCCCACCAGATCGGCAGGGGTTCGGGCCCACACCAGCCGCAAACCGGGCACGTTTTTCAGCGGCTGGAATTCGTCCAGGTTGCTGATGCGGGGGTAGGCCACCACGGCCACCGTCAGGCGTACCGTGCCGCTGGAGTGGCTGCGGGCAAACTGTAACGCCGGGGCATTGGCCCCAAGCGTGGGGGCATCATCAAACACCCCATCTTCTTCTGGCAGGCCGTGGTGCCACTGCATGGGAATGGTGGCCACGGTGGGAATGCCGGTGAGGTCTTGCAGCATTTGCGGCGCGGGCGCCAGCAAGCTGGCATCGCCCCGGAACTTGTTCAGCACAAAGCCTTTGATGAGCTGGCGATCAACTTCGGGCAGCAGCGCCCAGGTGCCGTACAGGTGGGCAAACGCGCCTCCCCGGTCAATGTCTGACACCAGCAGGCATGCGGCGTTGGCGTGGCGGGCCACGCGCATGTTGACGATGTCGCTGTCGTACAGGTTGATTTCGGCGGGCGAGCCCGCGCCCTCGATCACCACCACGTCGTTGTCGGCCCGCAATTCGTCCAGTGCGGCGGCAATCTGTGGCCACACCTTCAGGCTGCGCTCGCGCCAGGGGGTGTCAGACAACTCCCTGCTGACCCGGCCCATCAGCACCACCTGGCTGTGGGTGTCGGCCTCGGGTTTGAGCAGCAAGGGGTTCATGCGCACGTCGGGATCGGCGCGGGCAGCCAGGGCCTGAAAGTATTGGGCGCTACCGATCTCGCCCCACGTGTCATCCCCCTGCCCCGCCACCACCCGGGCGTTATTGCTCATGTTCTGAGCTTTGAACGGGGCCACCTTCAGCCCCTGGTTCGCGTACCAGCGGCACAGCGCGGTGGTGAGCCAGCTTTTGCCCGCCCCGCTGGTGGTGCCCAGCACCATGACACAACAGGCCAGATCAGTGTTCATTTTTTGAAGCATTCCACGCTTTACCATCATGCTTGAAAAGCGCTTTTTATATGTAATTATCCAAAACGCCAGCACACCCCATAACCCGGCGTGCCCGGCGGCGGTGGCCAGTCGCTGGCCTGGGGCCATTCTGCGGGGCCCCGGGCCTCGCACCAGCGACGCGCCAGCATCCAGCCCGCATGGCCCACCACCACAGCAGGGCCGGGTACCACGCCGTGGACAACACCGGGTGGCGTCCACGCCGCTGCACGTTGCAGCAACGCCACCAGTGGCTCGCCACCACCGGGGGCGTGGTGGGCAAAGTCGGCGCACCAGGCGTCCACCTCAGCGCGGGCGATGTGGGCCCAAGCCCGACCTTCCCAGCGGCCAAAGTCGGTTTCCAGCAGGGCGACATCTACCCGGTGAACCCAGCCCCAGCGCCGCAGCCAGCGGCCCACGTCGGCGGCTCGCTGCAGGGGCGAAGTAAACACCACACGTGGCAGGTGTTCACGACGGGCCGTGGCCTGGATACGCCGGGCCAGCCGTTTGCTGCGGCGAGGGTCCACTGGCACATCGGTGCGGCCCACGCAGCGGCCGCCCGCCCCATGGGGTTTGGGGTGCCGCCATACCCAAAGCATCGGGGGGATGTTCATGCCGCCGCCAGCACGAGCAACACGGCCATTTCGGTGAGCTGCTCGGTAGCGCCCAACGCGTCCCCCGTGTAGCCCCCCAGCCGCCGTCGCAGCCAGCGGTGCATGGCCACCACCGCCACCACCGCCGCACCGGCCACCGCCAGCCAACGGGAGGGAGTAAAGCCACCGGGCACCCCTGCCAAACCGAACAGCACAGCGACACCTGCCACCAGAGCCAAGACCACGGTGGCACGGGGCACGGCCAGCGCCAGGGGTTTGGCTTTGGCGTGCTCGGCGTCTCCTGCGTAGGGCAGCCAGGCCATCACGCCCACAGCCGCAGTGCGGCCCACAGCGTGGGCGGCCACCAGGGCCAGCAGGGCGGCCGTGAGGTTGACCGACGCCAGCGCAGCCAACAGCACCACCCGCAGCCCCAGGCCCAGCACCAGTGCGGCGGCCCCGTAGGTGCCAATCCGCGAATCTTTCATGATGGCCAATGCCTTTTCGCGCGGCACATAACCCCCCAAGGCGTCGAAGGTGTCGGCCAGCCCGTCTTCGTGGAACGCACCGGTCAGCCAAACCGTGGCTGCCACGGCCAGCACCGCCGCCACTGCGGGTGGCCACCACCACAGCGCAACCCACAACACCGCCGCGCCAAAGGTCCCCACCAAGGCCCCCACCGCCGGAAAGTAGCGCACGCAGGTGTTGAGCCAATCGGCCTGAAACCCGTGCCCCACCCAGCCAGGCACCGGCACGCGGGTGAGGAACTGCACGGCCACCAGCGCCAAGCGTAGTTCGTGCAATACAAGGGCATGCCAGCGATGGACCATGGGGTCACTTCAACTTGGGTAGCGACACCCACTGATCCATCAGTCGGTGTATGCCAATCCGGTGCTCAAAAACCGCCTCCAAAGCGCGGTGGGTATCTGCATGACCGCTGGGGCCGCAGTGCAACACTTGCCCCCGCTGCAGCACCAGCACATCGTCAGCTGCCAGCGCCGTGGAAATTTCGTGCAGCACACTGACCACCGTTTTGCCGCTGGCCACCAGTTGGCGCACCAGCAGCAGCCAGTCGGCTTGGTGGGGTGGATCCAGGTTGGCCAAGGGTTCGTCCATCAGCAGCACATCGGCCTCCACCGCCAGGGCGCGGGCCAGCAACACACGCTGGCGTTCTCCGCCTGAAAGCTCGCCCAGCGGTGTGCAGGCCCATCCCCAGGCCTGTGTCTGGTGCAGGGCGCGTTCAACGGCGGCATGGTGGGCTGAGCCAGCTCTGGTGCGGCAAACGGCCCAGCATGGTCACGTCGTAGGCGGTGAGGTCGTCTGCGCCATCGGCCCCCGCCCCGCCCTGCCCCAGCCAGCTCAGGTGCCGGGCACGTTCCTGCGGGCTCCAGACAGACAGGTCACGACCCAGCAGTTGCACGCTGCCACTGCATGGCAGCAGGCCCCCCAGGCATTTCAGCAAAGTGGATTTGCCCGCGCCGTTGGGCCCGACGATGCTGAGCCAGCGCCCAACCGGCACGTCCAGGCTCACGCCGTGCAGCACAGTGTGTTTTTTGGAGCCCAAACCCAGGCTTGCGCTGATCTGGCGTGCATTGACAGCTATTGAAGTTGCCATGCCCTACCCCACCCGCCGATGCATCAGCCACAGCAGGTAGCCACCACCCAGCACAGCGGTGAGCACGCCCACGGGCAATTCCTGTGGAGCCATGACGCCGCGCGCCAGCGTGTCGGCCAGCAACAGCAGGACGCCACCCATCAGGCTTGACAAAGCCAGCAGCCGGGCGTGGGTGGTTTTGACGGCCGAGCGCACCAAATGCGGCGCAGCCAAACCCACAAAGGCAATGAGCCCCGTTTGCGCCACCGCCGTGCCCGTGGCCAGGGCCAGCACGCCCACCAGCGCCACGCGCAAAGCACCCAAAGGCAACCCCAGGCTGGCGGCGGTGGATTCGCCCAGGCTCAAACCGTCCAGCACCCTTGAAAACGCCAGCCCCACGGCCAAGCATGGCAGCCACACCGCGGCCATCACCGCCACTGCTGCCCAACCCACAAACGCGGTGGAACCCAGCATGAACCCCTGCATGGCCTGCAAGATGTCGGGCGAAAGCAGCGTGACCAGCGAGCTGAGCGCCCCCAGCACCACCCCCACCACCACGCCCGCCAGCAGCAGCCGCAACGTGTGCTGCACGCCCCGGGCCAGCAGCAGCGTCAGCAGCACGGACAACACAGCGCCCACAAAAGCCGCCCCAGTGAGCCCTGCGCGTGCCACCCAACCAGTGGCCATCGGGCTGATGCCCAGCAGAGAAAGCGCCGCCGCCACGCCCAGCGTGGCCCCCGAGGCACTGCCCAGCAAGAACGGGTCGGCCAGCGGATTGCGAAACAAGCCCTGCGCCACTGCCCCAGCCAAGCCAAGCAAAGCCCCGGCCAGGAACGCACCCAGCGTGCGCGGGGCACGAATGTCCCACACGATTTGCGCAGCCATGGTGGCATCTGCCCCGGCCGACAAGTCCATCCCGCCTGCTGGCAACCCCGAATGGGTCCCCAAAAGGCCTCCAAGGGGAGCCCCCAGGTGCACCCACACCTGGGCCATGGGCTCCACGCCGGTGCTGCCCACGGTCAGGCTGAAGACGGCCAGGCCAGCCGCCGCCAACAGCAGGCCAGCCCCCAGCCACGCCGCACGCCGCAGGCCTGTGTCGGGACGCCGGGCCCGGGTGGCCGAGGCTTGGGTTGCAGGGCGGGCACTCAGGTTCACGGCTTGGGCCCTTGCGAAGCCCGGGGAGCCACCTTGTCGGTCAGGCAGCGGGCCATCAGCCGTGCCGCTTCGGCCATGCGGGGGCCTGCGCGCACCAGCACGTCAGATTCGTCCAGGCCGAACACACAGATGCGGTTGTCGCGCACGGCACGCATGCCCTTCCAGCCAGGGCGATCGGTCATGCCCGTGGCGTGGCGCTCACCCACCATGATCACATCGGGGTTGGCGCGCACCACCAACTCGGGGTTGATTTTGGGAAACGGCCCCAACTCAGGCCCCAGAATGTTCTGCACGCCCAGCCGGGCAAGTGTTTCACCAATGAACGACGTTGCCCCAGCGCCATAGGGTGCGCGGTTCACTTCGAAATACACCCGCGCGCCTTTCGCGCTCGCTGGAAGCGATTGCGCCGCCGCCGCCGCCGCTGCGTCAATGTGCTGCCACACTCGGTCGGCTTCGGCCAGCGACAGGCCAAGGGCCTGGGCCACCCGGCGCAGCACACGTTGCACATCCTCGTGGTTTTTGGGCTCCAGCACCACCACCTTCAGGCCCAGCGCTTCCAGCCGCTCGGCGGCGCGGGCGGACGTTGCGATCAACACCAGGTCAGGCCGGGCGGCCACCACGGCCTCGATGTTCGGGTCAAGCCCACCGCCCATTTGCGGCAGCTTTTGCAGCGCAGCCGGGAAATTGGAATAACGGTCCACCCCCACCAGGCGGTGACACTGGCCCAGCTCGCACACAGTTTCACTGAGCGACGGCAGCAAACTCACCACACGCTGCGGTGGTGCCGCCAGGGTGACGGTGCGGCCCCGGTCGTCGGTCACCGAAAGTTCAGCCGCTTGCAGCCCTGCAGATCCGATGCATAACATGGCCCAAGCGAACAGTCGCAAAAAGTGAGCCACGCTAACTTCAGCCATGTTGTTCGCTCCAACGCCCAATGATGCTGGCCAGCTGCGCCACACCGTCGGTCAGTGCAGCGGGGCCGGGCTGGAGGATGTCGGGCGACTTGATCTCTAACAGTTGCCCGTTGCGCACGGCGGCCACGTCTTGCCAGCCGGGTCGGGTCGCCACCTTCTCGGCCCGAAACTTCTTACCGCACCACGAGCCGATGACAATCTCGGGGTTGCGCCGCACGATCTCCTCACCGCTGGCAATGATGCGGTCCTTGCCCATGGCTTGGTTGGCCAGTTCGGGAAAACAGTCGTCACCGCCGGCAATACCCACCAGCTCGGATACCCAGCGGATGGCACTGATGTGGGGCTCGTCCCATTCTTCAAAAAACACCCGCGGTCGGCGCTTGCCCGCCGCTTTGCGTGCAGCGGACTGAGCGCGGATGGCATCCAAACCGGCCTGCATTTCTTGGATGCGGCGCAAGCCTTCGTCAGCGCAGCCCACCATGGCGGCCAACTGATACAGCATGGAAAAAATCTCGCTCACGCTGCGCTGGTTGAACACCGTGACCTGCACCCCCGCACGGATGAGTTGGGCCGCGATGTCGGCCTGCAAATCTGAAAAACCAAACACGCAGTCAGGCTGCAATGCCAGGATTTTGTCGATCTTGGCGTTCAGAAACGCGCTGACCTTGGGCTTCTCCTCACGTGCGCGGCGGGGTCGAACGGTGTAGCCGCTGATGCCCACGATGCGCGCTTCCTGCCCCAGCAGGTAGAGCCACTCGGTGGTTTCTTCGGTGAGGCAGACGATGCGCTGCGGGCCCAGGCTGGCGTTCATGGGGTCAGCGCCCGGTCCACTTCAGGCCCAGGTACAGGCTTCGCCCGGCGGTCGCGTAACCGGTCACGGTCTGGTAGTCACGGTTTGCAAGGTTGTCTATGCGGGCCAGCACCGTCCAGCCCTGGGCCAGGTCTTTGGTGGCCGCCAGGTTGAACAGGCCATACCCGCCAAGGCGCTGAGTGTTGGCCGCGTCGTTGAAGCGCTGGCCACTGATCAGCCAGTCGGCGGCCAAGTTCCACCCGTCGACGGTGGTCTCTGCCCCCAGTTTGCCCAAGCGTTTGGCGCGACGGGCCAGCAGTTTGCCGGTGGTGGCGTCGGTGGGGTTTTGCAGGTCGAGCGAGGCGGTCAGCGCCACACGGTCCAGACGCGTACCACCCGCCAGCGTGACACCTGTGTAGTGGGCGCGCCCCGTGTTGCCAAAACAACCTGCAAAAGAGCCCACACCGTTGACGCAAGCGCCGGGGCCCGAGACGTAGTTGATCAGGTCGGTCACACGGTTGCGGTAAGCCACCACCGAAAAGGACTGCGGGCCCGCCGCAAACTTGGCGCCCACCTCCACGTTGGTCGAGCTTTCAGGCTTGAGCGTGGGCAAGCCGTAAATACTGAAGCGCTGAAACAGCGTGGGGGCCCGGAAGGCGGTGCCTGCCGACGCAGTCAGGCGCCACTGTGGCGTGAGCGCCCAAGCGTAGGCCGCGCTGCCCGTGGTGTGCGCACCAAACTCACTGTCGTCGTCCCGACGCAAGTTCATTTGCAAGGTGTGCCGACCATGCTTGAGGCCGTAACCCAGCGCCAGGGCGTCTTGCCGCCGGTGTGTTTGGGTGGGAGTGGTGTTGGCATTGCTCAAAAAATCCTCGCGGCGCTCCAGGCCAGCGGTCAGGGTGTTGCTGCCCAGTTTCCATTCGTTGTGCAACAGGTAGGAGCGCAATTGCGTGTCAGCCAGGTAAGGGGATGGCTGGCTCTCATACCGGTCCTGGCCCCGTGCGACCGTGACGCGGGTCCGGTAGGTGTCGCTCCAGCGGGCTGACCAACTCATACCCAGCGTGCTCAGCCTTTGCAGCGCGCGGTCGTCCTGAGTGAGCGCGAAAGTGTCGTACTGCGTGTTGGCGTCGCTCCCGAGCCAGGTGGCCTCCAGCTTGTGGCCGGGGTGCCATTGCCAACCCAGACGGGCTGAACCCGATGTGCGCCGGTAACCGTCTTTGTCGGGGTTCGAGGTTGGCTGGGAGTTGAACCCCGTGTTGCGCTCAGAGCCTATGGCCAGGGAGTAGTCCATTTGGCCCTGTGAGCCACCCACGCTGGCATCGAGTTTGCGCGTGCCGTGGCTCCCCACACCCACCGCCACGCTTGACTGAGCAGGCCCGGATCCCTTGCGCGTGAAAATCTGCACCACTCCACCCATGGCATCCGAGCCGTAAATGGCTGCGGCTGGCCCACGAAGTACCTCAATGCGGTCGACCTGCTCCAGGGGAACAGTGCTCCAAGTGGGGCCTCCGGTGCTTTGGGAGTCAACGCGCACACCGTCGATCAGCAGCATGGTGTGACGAGTTTCAGCGCCACGAACGTACATACTGGTGACCGCTGATGCGCCGCCGTTGCGGGTCAATTCGACACCAGGCAAACGGCTGAGCACATCCGCGAGACTGGCGGCACCGCTGCGCTCGATCACGGTGCGGTCCAGAACGCTCACATCGGACACCACATCCGTCAGGGGTTGCTCGGTGCGCGTGGCAGTGACCACCACGGCTTGCAGTTGGGGGGAGGTTTGGGCGTGTGCTGCGGGCAGCGCAGCGGCAATCGCCACAGAAAAAGCAGACAGGCGAAGACGGCTGTGTGGACGCTGCGGCACAGACAAAAACAAAGGGTTCATGGCACAGAAAACAACAAAGGAGCCCTTGCCGGCTTCCCCGCCGGCACTTGGGCATGACAGCAAAGCCGCACACTCCTGCGTTGCAGGCGCATGCGTGGCTTTGCCACTGTGTTGGCCGGTATCCGGGCTGATGGAACAACCTTCAATAGCCTTCCCAGGGGGCAGCGCCTTGCGGCACCACCCACCCAGTGGCGGTGTATGAAAGCGGGACGGCCACACGGGGCGTGCAGGCCGTCCGTCCACTTACCGTTGCGGGGGCAGCGCTGGTTAGAACATCCCTTGTGAAAGACTTGTTCCCCCAGCTTCCCGTTGAACTGCAGCGGCTGAAAACCGCTGCGAGCACCAACGCGTGCAATTGTAGTGGTGGCCTCGGACCAGGCCGGACCTACAATCTTGCGGCCATGCCAGACCCAAACGACATCGCCCAAATCACCAGCCGCGTTGACCGGCTGTTGCTGCGTCACGCAGAACTCCAGCGCACGAATGACCTGCTGACGGCGCAACTGGCAGCACTGTCCAGCGAGCGCGATCTGCTTCGTTCCAGGCTGTCAGCGGCGCGGGCGCGCATAGACGCTTTGCTTGACCGCCTGCCTGAAGCGGCCCCCACCCCACCCAACGCACCGGCACCATGAAGCAACTGGAAGTCGAAATCATGGGGCAGCGCTATTTGCTGAGTTGCCCAGAAGGCGGCGAGTCCGTGCTGATGAACGCCGTTCACCGAGTGGATGCCGCGATGTGCAAAATCCGCGACGCAGGCAAAGTCAAAGCGCGCGACCGCATAGCGGTTCTGGCCTCGCTCAATCTGGCGTTTGAATTGTCGGAAGCGGTTGAGGCGCAGCGCGCCACAGCTGCTCTGGCGGCTGCGTCCCAGCCATCCCCCACACCTGCATCTCTGGCGAGCCAGACCACGGACACCACAGACGCAGCATGGGGCCAATTGCTGCAACGCCTGGACCAGGCGCTGATGGATGACAGCCGCCTGATTTGACGTGCAAGGGTCCCAACCGTGGACATACAATGGAGTCGTCTGCAGGGACCGCCGGGTTTTTATGTCCTTGAACCAATGCTCCTTGAGCAGGGCTTGGAACATCGTCTGTCTGGTGTGATCATCTCGCGTCAGATGAACCCGAAGTCAGTCTGACCTCGCCCACCTGAACCCCGGTTCAGGCCTGCGACTTGGCGCCTCCCTGCAGACACCCCCTCCCCTCACTTCGTCCCTGCCTCCACTGCCATGCCGCTTGAACCTGTGTTGATCGTCGAGCTCGTGGTGCTGGGCCTGTGCACCGGTTTTCTGGCCGGCTTGCTGGGCATAGGCGGCGGCATGCTGATGGTCCCGTTCATCACGCTCATCATGTCGAGCCGAGGTGTGCCCCCGGATCTGGCGGTGAAGATGGCCATTGCCACGTCGATGGCAACCATCGTGTTTACATCCATCTCCAGCGTGCATGCCCACCACAAGCGCGGTGCAGTGCGCTGGGATGTGGTGAAACTGCTTGCGCCCGGCATCGTGCTGGGTGCTGCGTTGGCGAGCATGGGCGTTTTTTCATTGCTCAAGGGCTCTTGGCTGGCATTGTTTTTTGCGGCGTTTGTGGGCTTTTCAGCCACCCAGATGTTGCTGGATAAAAAGCCTGCAGCCAGCCGTACTTTGCCCGGCCCCACCGGCCAACTGGCGGCCGGTGGGGTGATCGGTTTCCTGTCGGGTCTGGTGGGTGCTGGCGGTGGTTTCATCAGCGTACCGTTCATGACTTGGTGCAACGTGGCTGTGCACAACGCAGTGGCCACGAGCGCGGCATTGGGCTTCCCCATCGCATTGGCAAACGCTTTGGGTTACATCGTGTCAGGACAATCAGTGCAAGGCGTGCCCAACGGCTCTTTGGGCTACATCTTTCTGCCCGCACTGGGCGTGATTGCATGCGCCAGCGTCCTCATGGCCCCGTTGGGAGTGCGCGCGGCACACGCACTACCGGTCAAGCAGCTCAAACGGGTGTTTGCGTTTGTGCTGTACCTGCTGGCTGCCTACATGCTCTACAAAGGCCTTGCCTCGGTCTAAGCGCCAAGGCAGCGCGCGTCTGCTCGGTTCAGGCCAGCAGGTTGCGGTCTGACACCACCACCCCGTCTTCATCGGCATACAGCCAGTCGCCCGGACGAATCCAGACACCTTGCACCAACACGGGCACGTTGGTTTGTCCAGGTGCCTTGCGGTCAGTGGGTAGGGGCACAGAGGCCAGCGCCCGAATGCCAGTGGTGCACGCTGCCAGCTCTGCCACGTCGCGCACACAGCCATCGATGACCAGCCCGGCCCACCCATTGCGGGCAGCGGCCGCACCCAAGTTACCGCCTAACAAAGCGCGGCGCAAAGATGCGCCGCCGTCCACCACCAACACGCGGTTGTTGCCCTCGCTTTCGACAGCAGATTTGACCGAGGTGTTGTCTTCAAAACACTTGACGGTGACCACGGGACCGCAAAAGCGGCTGAGCCCACCGAAATCCCGAAATACCGGGGACAGCACACGGAACACGCCCGAGGTGTCTTGTTTGTGGGTGTCGCACAGGTCGCAGGTGGCAAATGCGGGGTGGGTATGCATGGGGGATTGACGCCTCAGTTTTGGGTTGAAAAAGCGCTGGTTTAGCGCAGCGCCGCGCGGGCAAAAGCATACAAAAAACAGGTGTACCCCCACGGGTTCTTTCGGTGTGAGGAGGCGGTGGACAGCAAGAGTGTTGTTTTCAGAGACAAACACGTCTGAATCTGGTGGGGAAAAACACGATTAACCCCACCTGCGCGCTTGGAAACCCATGGCAACTCCATTAGCATGCCTGCAGCCAGTGTAAAAGCCCTTCACCCGAGGCCGTTGTTCACTGGTTTCAATACCAACGTCCAACGAGGAAACAACACCATGGCAACTGCAAAGAAGGCCCCCGCCACCAAGGCCGCCGCTACCGCTAAGAAAGCCGCTTCCCCTGCGGCTGCCGCTCCCGCCAAAAAGGCAGCTGCACCTGCATTGAAGAAGGCAGCTGCACCTGCGGCCAAAAAAGCTGCAGCGCCTGCAGCAAAAACAGCTGCCGCACCTGCCGCCAAAAAAGCAGCTCCGGTGGCCAAAAAAGCCGCCGCACCCGCAGCAGCCAAGCGCACCCCCAATGCGGCCTTCATGAAGCCGCTGACCCCAAGCGCCAAGCTGGCGGCCATCATTGGCAAAGATGCCCTGCCACGCACCGAAGTGACCAAGAAGGTGTGGGAATACATCAAGAAGCACAAGCTGCAAGATGCCGCCAACAAGCGCATGATCAACGCCGATGCAAAGCTGAAGGAAATTTTCGGCAAAGCCCAGGCTTCGATGTTCGAAATGACCAAGATGATCAGCACGCACCTGAAATAATGCGCCAACGGGCTTGCCGTGTACAAGCCTTTCATACAAAAAAGGACCATTTTCGTGGTCCTTTTTTTATGCTTTTTAGGCCTCTATCGATTGACAGATATACGCTTCAAGCTATTTATTTATCGACATTTTTCAAAGCATTTCGAGTAATGGCTGCCAACGTACCGCGCGTGGTGATGACGTCGGCACTGAGCATCAGCTCGATCACCGTCCCCTGCGGGGCTTCAAGCGCACGTTGAAAAGCTGGCTCAAATTCGTCGGTGGTGGAGACCCGCTCAGCCGCCAAACCGTAGGCCCGCGCCAAAGCACAGAAGTCGGGGTTGACCAGCGTGGAGCCGCTGACGTGCTGCGGGTACTCGCGCTCCTGATGCATGCGGATGGTGCCGTAGGTGCCGTTGTTCACCAGCAAAATGATGGTCTTGGCCCCGAACTGCGCGGCCGTGGCCAGTTCCTGGCCGTTCATCATGAAGTCGCCATCGCCCGCGATGGTGAACACCGTGCGCCCCGGCTGGACGATGGCCGCGCCAATGCCTGCGGGCACGCCGTAGCCCATGGCCCCATTGGTGGGGGCCAGTTGTGTTTTGTGGCCCTTGGCCAGCCCGTGGTAAGGGTGAAAGCGGTGCAGCCAGCTGGCAAAGTTGCCCGCACCATTGGTCAGCACGGCGTCGGCGGGCAGCAGGCGGCGCACCACGTCCATCACCCGGGGCATGTCCACGGGGCCGGGCAGCATCACGCCGCCGTTGGCAGGGTCGATGTTGGCGCGGTAGTCGGACTGCGCAGCAGCGGCCCAAGGTTCCCAAGCCACCTGCGGCGGCGCGGTCAGCACCTCCAGGCTGCGGGCCGCCGCGTTCATGGTGGCGCAGATGGCCAGTGTGGGGTGGTACACGCGGCCCAGCTCTTCGGCGCTGGCGTGAACGTGCACCAGCTTTTGTTTGGGCAGGGGCGCATCGATCAGCGTGTAGCTGCCCGTGGTGGCTTCGCCCAGGCGTGCGCCCAGCACCAGCAGCAGGTCGGCCTCGCGGATGCGGGCGGCCAGTTTGGGGTTTATGCCCAGCCCCACATCGCCGGCATACAGCGGGTGGTGGTTGTCAAACGTGTCCTGAAACCGGAAGGCGTTGGCCACCGGCAGTTGCCAGTTTTCGGCAAAACGTTGCAGGGCCTGGGCGGCCTGCGGTGTCCACCCTCCTCCACCGGCAATCACCAGCGGGCGCTGCGCCTCCAACAGCAGTTGGCGCAGGTCGCGCAGGGCACCGGGGTCGCTCCAGGCCTGCACGGCTTCTACGCGGGGCAGCGGGCGGGAGTCCACGGTGTGGGTCAGCATGTCTTCAGGCAGCACCAGCACCACGGGACCGGGACGGCCGTTCAGGGCGGTGGCAAAGGGGATGCGGCGGGCATCGTCAATGCGCTCCACCCGCTTGGCCAGAGGGCCAAAGAAGCTGAAAAAGTCCACCTCCTGAAAAGCTTCGCGGTCACGACAGTCACTGGCCACATCTCCCACCAACAGCACCATGGGCGTGGAATCTTGAAACGCGGTGTGCACGCCAATGCTGGCGTTGGTGGCACCGGGGCCACGGGTGACGAAGCACACCCCGGGTCGCCCGGTCAGCTTGCCGTGCGCTTCGGCCATGAAGGCTGCACCGCCCTCTTGGCGGGTGTGGATGAAACGGATGCGGTCGACATGGCGGTGGAAACCGTCCAGCACGGCCAGGTAGCTCTCACCGGGAACGCCGAAGGCGTGGGTCACACCCTGGGCAATCAGGCACTCGACCAGCAGGTGGCCGGCGAGTTGCGCACAGTCAGGAGCGGGGTTGTAGGCGTGGGAAGTCATGCGCGCATTTTGGCGCATGGAGCGTGAAGAAACTGGTCCGTTTGGCGCAACCCAGACACAGGAAAGACTGAGAGCAGAGCCAACAGAGAAGCAAGGACCCCATGAATAATCAGAAACAAATTAGCCACTTACTGCTTATCTGACATGATCAGTTAGCTACAAAAATCAAGTAATCACAAGCAGTGCGGAGTCTGCCGCTGACTGGCGGCATACGCCCCCGTCCCGGTGTGCAGCACGCGGTCGGCAGGGGCCAAGTCGGCCGGCTGCAACTCGGGCTGGCTGGCGTTCACATCAGCCACCTGGCGGTACAGCGGTTCAAAGTCCACGCGGGCCAACTCCAGCAGGTCGTCCAATCGGTCGAGCACGAAATAGATTTCTTGGAAGTCGTCGATGCGATAGTGCGTGCGCATCACCCGCACCAGGTCGAACGCCACGCGGTGGGGAGACGAATCGTCCAGGCAAAACACGCTTTCTGTGTGCGACGAGGCAATGCCCGCGCCGTAAATGCGCAGGCCGTCGGCCTGTTGCACCAGGCCAAATTCCACCGTGTACCAATACACCCGGGCCAACAGGGGCAAGGTGCCCAGCTTCTGGGCGCGCAAGCCGCCCTCGCCGTAGGCCTGGATGAAGTCGGCCATGACCGGGTTCATCAGCATGGGAACGTGGCCAAACACGTCGTGAAACACATCGGGTTCTTGCAGATAGTCCAACTGGTGGGCTTGGCGGATGAACTGCCCCGCCGGAAAGCGCCGGTGGGCCAGGTGGTCAAAAAACACGTCGTCGGGCACCAGGCCGGGCACGGCCACGATCTCCCAGCCGGTGCGGGGTTTGAGCACCTCGTTCAGCTCGCCAAAGTGCGGGATGCGGTCAGTGCGTATGGGCAGGTCGCGCATGCCGGCCACAAACTCGTCGCAGGCCCGTCCGGGCAACAGCGCCGTCTGTCGCTCGAACAGGGTTTGCCAGACGGCGTGTTCGGCGGCGGTGTAACTGCTCCAGCCCTGTGGAATGGTCCAGTCGGCGCTGGGCGGACGGGCTGCGTGTCCGGCGGCCAATCCATGCAGCGCACCCGAATGGCTGGCAGTCATGTGCCCTGCCCCACCATCTGCTTGGCAACGGCATCGGCCACAGCGGCCAGAGAAAAGTCGCGCTCGGACAAGCCACCCGCGTCGTGGGTGGTCAGGCGAATGTCCACCCGGTTGTAAACGTTGAACCACTCGGGGTGGTGGTCGGCCTTTTCAGCGGCCAGGGCCACCTGCGTCATGAAGCCAAAGGCCACCCGAAAGTCGGCAAACACATATGGGCGCGACATGGACAGGCCGTCAGCCGCCAACACCCAGCCTGGCATGTGGACCAAGCGGGCGGTAGCGGTGGCGGCGTCCAGCCGCTGGGGTGCGGGGTTCATGCCGCCTCTGCTGTGGTTGTGGCTGTGGATGTGGCAGGCACGCCTTCGATGGCACCCCGGCGCAACTGGTCGCGCTCCATCGACTCGAACAGCGCTTTGAAGTTGCCCTCGCCAAAACCTTCGTCGGCCTTGCGCTGGATGAACTCGAAAAACACCGGGCCCAGCAGCGTCTGGCTGAAAATTTGAAGCAACAGGCGCGGTTGGCCGTTGGCGGTGCTGCCGTCGAGCAAAATGCCGCGCGCTTGCAACTCGGGCACGGGTTCCCCATGGCCAGGCAGGCGTTCGGACAGCATGTCGTAATACACATCGTTGGGCGCGGTCATGAGGGGAATGCCCGCCATTTGCAGCTTGTCAACGGCGTCGATCAGGTTGTCGCACGACAAGGCAATGTGCTGAATGCCCTCACCGTTGAACTGCATCAGAAACTCTTCAATTTGCCCGCCGTTGCCACCACGCTCTTCGTTCAGCGGGATGCGGATCAGGCCATCCGGCGCGGTCATGGCACGGCTGGTGAGTCCGGTGTACTCGCCCTTGATGTCGAAATAGCGGATTTCTCGGAAGTTGAAGATGCGCTCGTAAAACGCGCCCCAGAACGCCATGCGGCCCTTGTAGACGTTGTGCGTCATGTGGTCGATGGTTTTGAAGCCGTGGCCCACGGGGTGGCGGTCCACGCCCTCGATGAAGTCAAAGTCGATGTCGTAAATGCTTTTGCCGTCTTCAAACCGGTCAATCAGGTACAGCGGTGCACCGCCAATGCCTTTGATGGCGGGCAGGCGCAGCTCCATGGGGCCGGTGGGAATGTCAATGGGTTGTGCGCCTTGCTCCAGCGCGCGGGCGTAGGCCTTGTGGGCATCGCGCACCCTGAACGCCAGGCCACAGGCGCTGGGGCCGTGCTCGGCGGCAAAGTAGCCCGCCACGCTGCGCGGCTCGCGGTTGACGATGAAATTGATGCCGCCCTGGCGGTACAGCACCACGTTTTTGCTGCGGTGTTTGGCAACCAGGGTAAAGCCCATCTGCTCGAACAGCGGCTCCAGCAGGTTGGCGGTAGGCGAGGCGAATTCGACAAACTCAAAGCCGCACAGGCCCATGGGGTTTTCAAACAAATCGGCCATGGTTGTCTCCTGGTGTTGGCTAGGGGCGTGAACAGGGACTGAATTCTGGACACAACCCCATGCAATGTGTGTGCAACCTCCGCACAAAACCCCACTGTCCGTGCACACTTCATGCATGAACAAGCCAAACCAAGACGCATTTTTGCTTGACCGCTACGACATCAGCCTGTTGGCCGCATTGCAAGCCAATGCACACGCCACCCACCAGACGCTGGGCGAATCCATACACCTGTCGGCATCGCAAGTCAGCCGCCGCATTCAGCGGCTGGAAAACGCGGGCTTGATCAAAGCCCATGTGGCCCTGTTGGATCCGACCCGCCTGGGTCTGGGCGTACGGGCCATCAGCTATGTCACGCTGACGCGCCACGGTGGGGACGAGGGAGACAGTTTCGAACGCGACATCCTGTGGAGTGTTTTGCCGTGACCGGCGAGTCTGACTACATCCTGAAGATATTTGCCGCCGACCTGGCCGCGTTGTCAGACTCAGTGCTCAAGCACCTGACACGGATGAAAGGCGTGGCCAGCATTCGCTCCAACATCGTGCTGCAGTGCGTGAAATCGACCACGGAGCTGCCGCTGTCGCACCTACCGGCAGCGGGCTGAAGCGCTGTCACCGCGCCACGGTGCGTTTGCCCACTGCCACCGCTGCCACCACAGCCAGCATCAGGAACACAGCGGCACCAGCCAGCGTGGTGCCGTAGTAGCCTTTGTCCATCAGCGCCCCGAAAATCAAAGGCGAGACGGCAAAGCCCAGGTCCAACCCCGAATACACGGTGCCGTAGACCCGGCCGGTGGCGCCTTTGGGGGTGGCTTTTTTGATCATCATGTCGCGGCTGGGGCCGCCCACGCCCACGGCAAAACCTGTGGCAGCCAGACCGGCCATGGTGCCCATGGCACCCAGCCAACCCGTGGCACACACCAGCAGCAGCACAGCGCCCGCGCCCATGGCCCATGCCACCACGCGGTCAGACTGGATGGTTTGCGCCGCCACAAAACCGCCCACCAGCATGCCGAGCGCGCCGCACAACATGTAGGAAGTAATGGTCAGGGTGGCCAGCTCCAAGCTGGCCCCGTGCGCAGCTCTCAGTATGGAGGGCCCGAAACTCTGCACCACAGCCAATGTCATGGTGGACAAAAAGAAAAATGCAAAGCACCACCACACCACGGGCAGCTTCAAAAACGCCAGGTCAGAGCCCTTGGGCGCGTCCGCTTGGCGCACCACCACCTCGGTGCGCAGTTTGTCGCGCTGCCAGAACAGCAAAGCCAGCACGCCGACGTACAACACAGCAGCGGCGTGGTACGCGGTGCGCCAGTCGGCCAGCGACGTGATGCCCACCAGAAACACAGGCGCCAGCGCCCACCCCAGGTTGCCGGTCAGGCCATGGGCGCTGAACGCATGACCCAGGCGCGGTGCCGACACCCGCTGATTCAAGATGGTGAAGTCAGCCGGGTGAAACGGCGCGTTGCCCAGCCCGGCCAGTAAAGCCACCGCCATCAGGCCCCAGTAGCTGGTGGCCATGGACGCCACCAGCGACGCCACCAGAAACAGGCTGATGGCCCCAAACAGCACCGGACGTGCACCCACACGGTCCACCACAAACCCGGCCAGGGCCTGCCCAGAACCCGACACAACGAAAAAAATGGTCATCAACAGGCCCACGTCGGAATAACTCAGGCCGAAGTCCTTCATGAACACAGGGAACAAGGGCGCCAGCAGCAAATGGGAAAAGTGGGATGTGGCATGCGCCAGGCCCACCAAGCCAATGACGGCAGCGTCTTGCTTGAGGGGTACGGCGTCAGGCTGATGGGTGTCTGCGATATGGGTAGAGGCGCTCATTGACCGGATGTTACGTGGGTGATGTCCGCCGTGTTGACCGACCTGTCGCCAGGGTTTCCAAGAGGTGCCAACATAGAACACACACAACACCCGACTTGCACCGAAAGCAGCTTTATGAATAAAAATGGCATCCACCGCTCATGGATGATTGCTTTGTTGCTCTCTATTTCATGCGTTGCAGCCGCCCAAAGTGCGGCCTACACAGGCCCACTGTTCGACGCACACCTGCACTACAACGACGATGCCCAAACGCCCCACCCCCTGACCGATGTGCTGGCTCGCATGAAGCGAAACGATGTCAGAGCCGTCGTGGCCAATTCACGACCCAATGACGGCACCCGCACGCTGGCCAGTGCTGTAACCGAAACCCAAGCAGCGGGTGTGACTGTGTTGCCATTGGTCAGGCTCTACAGAAACCGGGCGGACTACAACAACTGGTTCAGAGACGACAGCATTTACGACATGGTGCTTGCCGAACTGGCCGGGGGCACCGACAGCGGCCGATACCGGGGCATTGGCGAGTTCCACCTGTATGACAGCGCCAATGCTGCCGGCCACGTCGCGCAAAAGCTGATGGCCCTGGCCGATGCGCGCGGGTTGGTGGTTCTTGCCCATGTGGATGACGCAGCGATTGACGGCCTGATGGCGAATACCCCGTCTGGTGGCCGCAACGTGAAGCTGATCTGGGCCCACACGGGCATCGGCGGCACACCAGTGGCCCGTGTGAAAGCACTGCTGGACCGCTACCCCCAGTTGATGGGAGAACTGTCATACAGGCCTGGCCTGACCTGCGAAGGCCCGCAGGCTGAAGTTCGACTGTGCCCGGAGTGGCGGGAATTGCTGCAGGCCTACCCCACCCGCTTCATGATCGGCTCTGACACCTGGGTCAACCAGCGCTGGCTGTACTACGACGACCTGATGCAGCACTACCGCGCTTGGCTCGGTGATTTGCCACCTGCCGTGGCACGACAAGTGGCGTGGGACAACGGGGCACGCCTGTTTGGGCTGAAGTAGGCTCTCAGAGCCAGCGTTTGAGCAGGCCCATGATCTGCTGAAAGCGGGCTCCGTAGGGGGGGTAAAACAAATGCCCTATCGCCCAACGTGATTGCACCAGCACCGGTTTTTGCTGGGTGAAGCGTAAAAACCCGGCCTCACCGTGGTACGAGCCCCAGCCGCTTTCGCCCACGCCGCCAAACGGCAGGTTGTGGTGGGCAATGTGCAGCAAGGTGTCGTTGATGGTGACGCCGCCGCTCACGGTTTGGTTCAGCACCTGATCGCGTGCCGCTGAATCGGTGCCGAACCAATACAACGCCAACGGCCGAGGCCTGGCGTTGATGTGGCTGACGGCGTCAGCCAGCATTCGGTAGGTCAACACGGGCAGGATGGGGCCAAAAATCTCTTCCGTCATCAAGCGAGTGTGTGCTGGTGCGTTGTACACCAGCACTGGCGCCATCTGGCGGGGGTGGGCTGCAGACGGCGAGTTCAGCTCCACCACCCGCGCACCCGCCGCTTGCGCCTCTTCTAACAAGTCACGAAGCCGAGCGAGGTGACGCGCTGTGAGTATGGAGGCGTAGTCTTTACCCCCTCCATCAGCGGGGAACAACTGGCCCACCGCCCGGGCAAAGGCCTGTTCAAACTCCGCTTCGCGCCCTTCGGGCAACAGCACGTAGTCGGGTGCAATGCAGGTTTGCCCGGCATTGATCAGCTTGCCGTGCGCAATCTTCAGGGCCACACCGGCCATGTCGGCGGCGCTGCACGACGCATCGATGATGCACGGGCTCTTTCCGCCCAGTTCCAACGTGGTGGGGGTGAGGTTGCGAGCCGCAGCTTCGGCCACCTTGCACCCCACGGCGGTGGAGCCGGTGAACATGAGGTGGTCAAACGGCAGGCTGGCGAAGGCATGCGCCACGTCTGGCCCGCCCTGAACCACCACCACCTCGTCGGCACTGAAGGTGCTGTGCAACAGTTCAGCCAGCAGGGCCGAACTGCGTGGGGTGAGTTCACTGGGCTTGATCATGGCGCGGTTGCCCGCCGCCAGGGCGGTGGCCAGTGGCCCCAAGGTGAGTTGCAGCGGATAGTTCCACGGGCCAATGATGCCGACCACGCCCAGCGGCTGACGCTGGATGTACGCGCTGGCGGGCTGCAGGTAAATGGGAGTGGACACACGCTGCGGCTTCATCCATCGAGCGCACTGCCCTTTGAGCTGGCCAATGGTGGCCAGCAGCACAAAGTAGTCGGCCACGTCGGTCAGCTGGCGGCTGCGCACCCCAAAGTCGGCCTGCACGGCATCGGCCAGCGCGAGGCCGTGGGTGTCAATCAGTTTGTGCAGCCGCTCCAAGCGCTCCAGCCGCCAGGCCAGTGGCACATCGACCATGGCGCGGCTGGCGCGGTGCTGGGCGGCAAACAGTGTGTCCAGGTGGGCCGCGTCGGTGGCGGCTTCAGTGGGCTGCAGAAAGGCGGCGGGGTGTGGGGCGTTCATGCCCCGCATGGTAGGCCCAAGCGCACTTTTGAGGTAGAGCGGGGGCTCCAAAGCCCTGGCCTGCATGCACTTAAAAAAACGGTTGGGGCCAAGGCCCCGTCACCGGGGGTGGGTCAGACCGCTCCGCTTGAGGCCCCGAAGTTGTCAGGCATCTGGATGGCCACCACCTCGCCGCGCGCGGTGGCGACCGCGTTGGCATACACCGTGGCTTCCACCACCACCTTGCGGCCCTTGATTTCCTTCACCCGGCCCCGGATGTCCAGCGTCCCCCCAATGGGCGTGGGCTTCAGAAAGTCTACATGGAGCGAGCCGGTCACGAAGCGGAATGCCGGCAGGGTGTCCATCTCGCGGCCCTCGGCTCGGTACATCGCGGCGGCTGCCGTGCCGGTGCCATGGCAGTCGATGAGGGAGGCCAGCAACCCACCATAGGTATAACCTGGCACTGCGGTGTGATAGGGCTCAGGCGTGAAGCGGGTGACGGTTTCGTCGCCGTCCCAGAACGTCTTGATGCGATGCCCGTGTTCGTTGTTGGAGCCACAACCGTAGCAGTGGCTCAAGTTTTCGGGGTAGTGGTCTTGAAAGGCTTTCATGTCGGCTGGTACTCCAGTGGTGAAGAAGTGGGGAATTGCGCCGCAGGTTCGTGGGGTCGCAGCCACCTGCGGCGTCAGGTGGCAATAAGTTAAATCAGTATATTCTTATGCTCTCAATAACTATCAGGAGTCACCCCTATGAAACGCATTCTTGCCTTGGCCTTGGGCCTGTGCGCCAGCAGCTTCGCCTTCAGTCAGGCCGCCACCATTGCAGTCGGCACGTCGCTGACCATTTTTGAAAACCAGAAGGTGGTCGTGGTGCAAACCGCCAAAGGCCCCGTGGAAATCACCCGCACCATGACTGCATGTGGCAAGAACGGCGGCACCATCCAGCCCCTGGTGCCAGTGCCCGGTGTGCACCCCATTGGCGAGACTGAAATCATTGCCGCCCTCAGCGACCGCAATGCACTGGTGATTGACATGCGCGACACCAACGACCGCGTCAAGGGCACCATTCCTGGCTCGTTGAGCATTCCCTACACCGAGATGGTGGACCGTCTGTCAGAAGTGGGCTGCACCAAGTCAGCCAACACTTGGAACTGCTCTGCAGCCAAAAAGGTTTACGCCTTCTGCAATGGCCCTACCTGCCCTCAGAGCCCCATCGCCATCCGTGCCATGACGCGTGAAGGCTTCCCTGCCGACAAAATTTACTACTACCGTGGCGGCATGTTGGATTGGGATGCCTTGGGCCTGACGTCCATCAAGAACGAGTTCTGATTCCCTGCATGCCATGTTCTTCACGCTGCTGTACCTGATGGGCGTGACGGTCAGCATGGCATTGTTCCCAGAGTGGTCAACCGCAACAGCATTGCTCGTGCCTCTGGCGGTGGTAGCGGTCCTGAAAACCGCCCTGCACCTTTGGCCCCACAAAACAAAGCCCCCGAAGGCGTGAGACCCCGGGTGCTTTGACAGTGATGCCGCGTTGTGGGGGTCAGGCCATGGGCACCGCAGGCGCAAACTCGAACACGCCGGGCGCGTGTACCGGATCCACACTCACCCCAATGACCGACTTGGGCGGGTAATGCCCTTCCAGCAGAAGCTTGGACAGCGGGTTTTCAATGCGCTGCTGAATGGCGCGTTTCAACGGCCTGGCACCAAACAGCGGGTCAAAGCCAACTTTGGCCAGCTCGTCCAGCGCAGCGGGTGACACATCCAGCCGCAAATCCATGCCGTGCAGGCGTGCCTGCAAGCCCTTGAGCTGAATGCCCGCAATGCTGGCAATGTGCGCGGCATCAAGCGCGTGGAACACCACGGTTTCGTCAATGCGGTTCAAAAACTCGGGGCGGAAGTGGTTTTTCAGCTCACCCCACACCGCGTCTTTCAGGTCGTCATAAGGCATGCCGACCATGGCCTGAATCAGCTGGCTGCCGATGTTGCTGGTCATGACAATGACGGTGTTTTTGAAGTCCACCGTGCGCCCCTGGCCATCGGTCAGGCGGCCGTCATCCAGCACCTGCAGCAACACGTTGAACACGTCGGGATGGGCCTTTTCGACCTCATCCAGCAAAAGCACGCTGTAGGGCTTGCGGCGCACGGCTTCGGTCAGGTAGCCGCCTTCGTCGTAGCCCACATAACCGGGGGGCGCACCAATGAGGCGGGCCACGGAATGCTTTTCCATGAACTCGCTCATGTCGATGCGGATCAGGTGTTCCTCGCTGTCAAACAGAAAGCCTGCCAGCGCCTTGCACAGCTCGGTTTTGCCCACGCCGGTGGGGCCCAGGAACAGGAAACTGCCCGTGGGTCGGTTGGGGTCAGAGAGGCCTGAGCGTGAGCGGCGGATGGCGTTGGCCACAGCCTCGATGGCCTCGTTCTGGCCGACCACGCGCTCGTGCAACTTGGTTTCCATTTGCAGCAGCTTGTCTTTTTCACCCTGCATCATCTTGGCCACAGGGATGCCGGTGGCGCGGCTGACCACCTCGGCAATTTCTTCCGCGCCCACCTGGGTGCGCAAGAGCTGGTTGCCTTTGCCGCCACCGCTGCCGGCCTCTTTGGCCTGGGCTTCTTTCAGCTGTTTTTCCAGCTCAGGAAGCTTGCCGTATTGCAACTCGGCCACCTTGGCCAGGTCGCCTTTTCGGGTGAGTTCTTCGATCTGGAAGCGCAGCTTGTCGATGTCTTCCTTCACCTGGGCACTGCCCTGAGCCTGCGCTTTCTCGCGTTTCCACACCTCATCCAAGTCGGCAATTTCGAGCTGCAGGCGGTCAATTTCTTCGTCGATCAGTTCCAGACGCTTCTGCGAAGCCTCGTCTTTTTCGCGTTTGACGGCTTCGCGCTCGATTTGTAGCTGAATCAGGCGGCGGTCGAGTTTGTCCATCACCTCGGGCTTGGAGTCCAGCTCGATCTTGATTTTGGACGCCGCTTCGTCGATCAGGTCAATGGCCTTGTCGGGCAAAAAGCGGTCGGTGATGTAGCGGTGGCTCAGGTTGGCAGCTGCCACGATGGCGGGGTCGGTGATGTCCACGCCGTGGTGCACTTCGTAGCGTTCTTTCAGGCCGCGCAAGATGGCAATGGTGGCTTCCACTGTGGGCTCGCCCACCAGAATTTTTTGGAAGCGTCGCTCCAGCGCAGCGTCTTTTTCAATGTATTTGCGGTACTCGTCCAGCGTGGTGGCACCCACGCAATGCAGCTCGCCACGGGCAAGCGCGGGTTTGAGCATGTTGCCCGCATCCATGGCGCCTTCGGCCTTGCCCGCGCCCACCATGGTGTGCAGCTCGTCAATGAAAACGATGACCTGGCCCTCTTCCTTGGCCAGCTCGTTCAGCACATTCTTCAGCCGCTCTTCGAACTCGCCACGGAACTTGGCACCGGCCAGCAGCGCAGCCATGTCCAGCGAAAGGACGCGTTTGCCTTTGAGCGATTCGGGCACCTCGCCCGCCACGATGCGTTGGGCCAGCCCTTCGACGATGGCGGTTTTGCCCACACCGGGTTCGCCAATCAGCACGGGGTTGTTTTTGGTGCGGCGTTGCAGCACCTGGATGGCCCGGCGGATTTCGTCGTCACGGCCAATCACCGGGTCCAACTTGCCTTGGCGGGCGCGCTCGGTCAGGTCGGTGCAATACTTTTTGAGTGCTTCGCGCTGGCCTTCTGCCTCGGGGCTGTCCATGCTTTGGCCGCCGCGCACGGCGTTGATGGCAGCTTCCAGGCTCTTGCGCGTCAAGCCGCTCTCTTTCGCAATGCGCCCGGCGTCGCCCTTGGCATCGCACACGGCCAGCAAAAACAGTTCACTGGCAATGAAGGCGTCACCCCGTTTGGCGGCTTCTTTTTCGGTGGCTTGCAGCAGGGCCAGCAGGTCGCGGCTGGGCTGTACCTGCTCTCCGCCTTGCACCTGGGGCAGTCGTTGAAGGCTGTCTTCAGCCGCCTTCAACAGCCCCGCCACATTGACGCCTGCGCGCTGCAGCAGAGACTTGGGGCCGTCATCCTGCCGCAGCATGGCCACCAGCAAGTGCTGGGGCTCCATGTAGGCGTTGTCTGACACATTGGCCAGCGACTGCGCGTCGGCCAAGGCTTCCTGGAATTTGGTGGTGAGTTTGTCTGCTCGCATGGGGAAAACTCCTGTGGGTATTCGATTGCCACAGACGTGAGGCCAGTCTGGGTCGTTTCAAGTGGCGGCATCACGCCCGACCTTGCGCTGGATCAATCAGGGTGTTGCGCCCTCCCCCAACTGGTGGATGGCGCAAGGGGCCACCTCTGACTACATTCCCACCCAGTCCTTTGTACAAGTTTCATCGTGTTCCTCGTGACCCCCTCCGTTCAGACAACTTTCTTGACCCGCAGCAGTGAACATGATGCAAATTGAAGGGACCCTGACCCATTGGCAAGATGACCGTGGCTTCGGGTTCATCCAGCCCGCCGAAGGCGGTGACCATGTATTTGTTCACATCAAGGCTTTCAAATCCCTGAGGGGAAGCCCGGCGCTGAACCAGCAGGTGCTGTTCCAGGTGGAAACCACTGCACAAGGCAAAAAGCGGGCGGTCAATGTGCTTCCAAAGCAGGGGGTCCCAAGCCAAGCCCATGGCGATGCAACCTCCGTTGGGCCCGTTCTGTGGTGCCTCGCCTCCGGACTTGCCCTGTGCGGTGCAGTTCTGTGGTTGTGGGTGGCTCAACGCTGAACCCGGTGAAGTGAGCTGTTGTTGGCAAGCCGCGTGCTGTGCCGCACAGACACCTGCAGTGCCCTGCCCAGAATGGGGCAGCACTCTCGCTGTCATCTGGAGTCCATGGCATGAACCCGCTCAATCACACACCCGACTTGCCCGATGCAAGGCGCTTGACTGAACCTGAACCCCATCAGGGATTCTTCAAAAAGCACTACGGCAACCCCGAGCACGACGAAGTTTACGGAGTCACCGCCAACGACTACGAGACGGAGCCGGAACAAATCAAGGACGAGCGTAAGTCCGCAGGCCAGGCCATTTGGTTTGTCCTTGCCTTGGGGCTGGTGACCTTTCTGGCATACACCATCGAAAGCTGGTGAACCGCCGTTCGCACTCGGATGGGCTCTGTTAAAAGGGGAGCCCATTCACAAACTTGGCTGCGACCCATGCCCGTCCATTCCCCCAACGGCACGCCGGATGCATCAGCCACTGCCTACGTCCATTGGGTACAAGACGGCTTGCCCAAACAAGCGGTCTGGCGCTCGGAGCGGCAATCAAGGCCGCCGGCACAAGTGGTGTTGGCTGACGACACCACCACTGCTGACGTGGCCTACCAACACGCATGTGCGGGCAAAGGACTGTTGTGGGTGGGCGACTTTCAGAATGCCCGACAGCTTCTGCAGGCCATGGCGCGGCGCTGCGACACCCCACCACAGCGCAAAAACGGTCATCCAAAGTCGCCGGGCACCAAGCTGCACCGGGCACCGCCGAAGCCTTCCACCTGCACCGCCAGTCCCAGGCGCAGCGCGCGCGGGTGCTGGGCATGTTGCTGATGCCAATCGGCGCAGACTACGGAATGGCGCTGCGGCGCGCGCCCGACATGAGGCAAGCCTGTGAGCACGCCTGGGGTCCACCCACCACAGACACCCTGCCCAGCGTGACATCGCTGCGCGAGTTGCTGGGGCTCAGCAGCGCAGACGAATGGCGCCGTGTGGGCGTTGAAGTGCCAGCCCTGGGAGCACCGCCGCACAACCGAATCCACCCTCACTATGGTGTTTTTTCGCCTGTGCGAGGTGAATACGTGGACCTGGTCTCGCAAGCACCCATCCCCTCGGCTGCGTTGCAGCCGGACGGCGTGGCGTTTGACCTGGGCGTGGGGTCGGGTGTGCTGTCTGCGGTCTTGGCGCGCCGTGGTGTGGCGCACGTGGTGGGCACCGACCTGTCGCCCCGCGCCCTGGACTGTGCCCATGCCAACCTGAGCCAGTTGGGGGTGGACAGGCAGGTCAGCCTGCTGCAAACCGATTTGTTCCCGCCGGGTCGCGCTGCCCTGGTGGTGTGCAACCCACCGTGGCTGCCCGCAAGGGCCAGTTCCCCCATCGAGCAGGCGGTCTATGACGAAGGCAGCCGCATGCTCAGGGGCTTTCTGGCTGGGCTGGCCACTCACCTGGCACCTCAGGGTGAAGGTTGGCTCATCCTGTCAGACCTTGCCGAACACTTGGGACTGAGAACGCGCGCGGAACTGATGGACTGGTTTGCCAGTTCGGGCTTGGCAGTCCTCGGTCGCTTGGACGTCCGCCCCACCCACCCCAAGGCAACCCGTTCAGCCGATGCCCTGCACGCGGCGAGGGCCGCAGAAGTCACTTCACTGTGGCGGCTGGGGGCGGTGGGCGAGTGAAGCCCCGATCCGATGTCAAAGTAATGCCACCGCGAAATGCGCTCGGATTAACATGGTCGAATGAAACTGTTCGACACACACCTGCGTGCATTCGCGGCCACTGTGACCTTGGCCGCTGTGCTGGGGCTGAGCGCCTGCGGCGGCGGCAGCGACTCCCCGGCGGACTCCACATCAGCCACCCCCTCGCCACCCTCCGCGCAAGCACCGCCCGCCACCACTGGCGCATCGGCTCTGGCCTGGCAAACCGCGAGCGCCATGGGGCCTGGCATCAATTTCGGGAACATGCTGGAAGCCCCACAGGAGGGTGACTGGGGTCTTCGGGTCGAGCCGACTTACATCACTGCGGCCTGGCAGGCCGGTTTTCGCACGGTTCGGCTGCCCGTTCGCTGGAGCAACCATGCGGAGGCTGTTTATCCCTATGCCATTGACCCCGTGTTCATGACCCGGGTCGAAGGTGTGGTGGATGCCCTGCTGGCGCAGGGCTTCAGGGTGGTGCTGAACATGCACCATCACCGGCAGTTGGATGGTGATGCGCTGGATCCCGGAGAGTTTGTGGTGAACCCGTCGGATCTGGACCCGCGATTTGTCGGGCTGTGGTCACAGATTGCCACCCGTTTTGCCTCAAAAAGCGAACGCTTGTTGTTCGAGCTGTACAACGAACCGCACGGGCGGCTCACGGCCCCCGCCTGGAATACCCTGCTTGCCACGACGCTGCAAACGGTGCGCATCTCCAATCCGCAGCGACTGGTGGTCATCAGCCCGGCTGGCTACGGAGGCACGGCGTCTTTGGGCGCATTGGCGTTGCCGAATGACCGCAACCTGTTGGCCACGTTTCACCATTACGAACCCTTCAATTTCACCCACCAGGGTGCCACGTGGGTCACCCCCACCCCACCCGTTGGCGTGACATGTTGCACTGCAGAGCAAACAGCGCAGATAGAAAACGGCATCACACAGGCCAAAGCCTGGTCCAACGTGACGGGCTACCCCATCTTCCTGGGTGAATTCGGTGCGTATTCGTTGGCCGATACCACGTCCCGGGTGGCGTATATGCGCACGGTGCGAATTTTTGCCAACGCCCAGCAAATCCCATGGATGTATTGGGAAATCGCATCCGGGTTTGGCATCTACGACCCGGCCACAGGCCAGTTCCGCCCCGAACTCACTGCCGCGCTGCTCGCGCCATGACCCAACAGGCCTGCTTTCAAGGTACCACTCGGAGTGTGCTGACCCACTTGGCGGGAGTGAGTTGCAGCGGACGGTAGCTCACCGCCGCCCATTCCTTGGCCATGTCCCGGTAGCGGGGTGACCACACGTTGCCGCTTTGGCCAGTTTGGTAGATGAAGCGGCTGTTGTCCAGGTTCGCTAGGTCGTATACGGCGCGCAGTGAAGCGGCGTGGCGGTTGGCGTAGGGCTCGGCGGGGTCGTTCACGGTGAACGGGTCGCCACCAGTGGGCACGCGCACCTCAAATAGGCCCGCCAGAGATTTCACCTTGCTGAAGGGGTTGTGGCGCGACACCGCCGGGTGAGCTGCACCCCAGCGCCAGCCTTCCACTTGGGGGCCGTGGCGCTGGGCCAGGGTGGTCAGCGCTTCGTCCAACGCTCGGGTAGAAGCGGCGGTGCAGCCGCCCTCGCCGCACCAGGCCTTGTCATTTCGCGCCAGGATGTCGTCCACCGCGTTGCGGAACTGCCGTTTGCCGTAAAGCGGGGCAAAGCGCTCCTGACCCAGCCGCCCACCGATCACCTGGCGGGTGAAGGTGTCCACCCAGGCGGTGAAGATCAACGGGGCGGCCTGGTCGGCACGCATCACACCGTCAAAGCCCTTCAACGCTTCCTGCGCGGCTGCCGCCAACGGGTGGTTGGATGGGGTGGCCTTCAGCACGGGCAGCAGTTGCCGCGTGGCCAGGGAGAGCTGGTCGGCCTGCAAAGCCTGCATGCTGTCGGGCGTATGGCGGGGCGTGCCATTCAACAGGGTTTCGATGCGCTGCTGGCGGTAGGGCGCGGCCCAATCCTGCGTGAGGAAGTGTGGATAGTCGGCTGCGTGGATGCGCTGGTTGGCCGTGGCCAGCCAACCGTTGGGTCCGGCTCCTATGGACTGCGGTGTGTCTTCGTAGGGCAGCCAGCCTTGCCAGTCGTAGCGTGCGTCCCATCCAGGCGCGGGGGCCACGCCACGGATGTCGTTCAACGGGCTGCGCACAGGTACTTTGCCTGCAGCCTTGTAGGCCACGGCACCGGCGGTGTCGGCCAGCACCACGTTTTGCATGGGAGAGTGGTTGTGCCGCAGGGCTTCAATGCCTTGGGCCACGGTTTG
>JAIFMP010000131.1 GCA_020048405.1 Hydrogenophaga sp. | reverse complement strand
CAGCCTGACGCCCACGCACCGGCGGGTGCCCACAACTGCCAGCCCTGGCAGTTATGGGCACCCAGGCGGCAGTGTCTGGCGCTTCATCACTTCTGGTATTCGACGGGACTGACGGCAATCGCTGCTCTACCGACGTTGGACCTGAAACCCTGGACGGCTCTTCGGGGTCGCAAACAGCCGTTCTGGAAATAAAATAACAATATAAATTGCCAATACTGCATGCCTGGTAAGCATGAGCAGCTATGCATTTAATATCGACATGATCTGATGCCGCCAAATGGCCGCTGGCCCTGCGCTTGATGGCCCGCCCGTTGGGCCACGGCTGCCCTCCCAGCGCGCACCGGGTGGCAACAGAGAGGTCAGGGCTTGATGCGCAGCATGTCAGTACCATCACCTGCCGACAGCAGGCCCGCCTGGGCGTAGACGCCCAGCTTGGCGCGGGTGTCGGAGATGTCCAGATTGCGCATGGTCAGTTGGCCGATGCGGTCCAATGGGCTGAACGGGGCGTCTTCCACTTTTTCCATGCTCAGGCGTTCGGGCGCGTAGGTCAGGTTGGGGCTGTCGGTGTTCAGCAGGCTGTAGTCGTTGCCACGGCGCAGTTCCAGCGTGACGGTGCCGGTCACGGCGCGGGCCACCCAGCGCTGGGCGGTTTCGCGCAGCATGATGGCTTGGCTGTCAAACCAGCGGCCCTGGTACAGCAGGCGACCCAGTTTGCGGCCGTTGTCGCGGTACTGCTCGATGGTGTCTTCGTTGTGAATGCCGGTCACCAGGCGCTCGTACGCAATGAACAGCAGTGCCAGGCCGGGGGCTTCGTAAATGCCACGGCTCTTGGCTTCGATGATGCGGTTTTCAATCTGGTCGCTCATGCCCAGCCCGTGGCGGCCACCGATTTCGTTGGCCTTCAGGAACAAAGCCACCAGGTCAGGGTAGGCCACGCCGTTCAGCGCCACAGGGCAGCCTTCTTCGAACGTGACGGACACCTCTTCGGCCTTGACCACGCAGTCTTCTTTCCAGAACGGCACGCCCATGATGGGGTTGACGATGCGGATGCCGCTGCTCAGGTGCTCAAGGTCTTTGGCCTCGTGCGTGGCGCCCAGCATGTTGCTGTCGGTGCTGTAGGCCTTTTCGGCGCTCATTTTGTAGCCGTGGCCGTGCTGGGTCATGAAGGCCGACATTTCGGCGCGGCCACCCAGTTCGTCGATGAACAGCTGGTCCAGCCAGGGCTTGTAGATTTTCAGGCTGGGGTTGGTGAGCAGGCCGTAGCGGTAGAAGCGCTCAATGTCGTTGCCCTTGAAGGTGGAGCCGTCGCCCCAGATGTTGACATCGTCTTCCTTCATGGCGGCCACCAGCATGGTGCCGGTCACAGCGCGGCCCAGGGGCGTGGTGTTGAAGTAGGTCACGCCAGCGGTGCTGATGTGGAAGGCACCGCTTTGCAGGGCGGCCAGGCCTTCCGATGCCAGCTGTGGGCGGCAGTCGATCAGGCGGGCTTTTTCAGCGCCGTAGGCCATGGCCTTGCGGGGGATTTCGTCGTAATCGGCCTCGTCGGGCTGGCCCAGGTTGGCGGTGTAGGCGTAGGGGATGGCTCCTTTCTGTCGCATCCACAGTAGGGCCGCGCTGGTGTCCAAGCCGCCGGAAAAGGCGATGCCCACTTTTTGTTGGGCGGGAAGGTTTTGAAGAATGGTGGCCATGTGCGGAGGGCAAAAAAAGAGGCAGCCATGCTGCCGTGAGAACCCAAAAGCGGGAAGAGTGCGATCAGCCGAAGTGGCAGATGTAGTGGTAAGCCTCGGCCACTCGGATGTTGAACGAGCTGTTGCCAGGGATGCTGAAGGAGTGACCAGGGGCGGATGGTTGCCAATCGCTGGTGCCCGCCAGTTGGTACTCGCAACTGCCGGCCACGCACTCCATGATTTCGGGTGCACCAGTGTTGAATGTGAGTTGGGATGGCAGCACCACTCCCACCGACTTTTTTGTCCCATCGGGGAAGGTGATGCCATGGCTGACGCACTTGCCGTCAAAGTAAACACTGGCTTGGGTATTGACGGAAACGCCGTCGATTTTTTCGGTGGCCATGACTGAGCTCTCGTTGCAGGTTGATTTGCGCCCAATCTGTAGGGCGGGTGCGCAGGGTGAATTTTAGGGCAGCAGCCGCGCCCAAAGGTCTGGGTCAAATCCAACGGTGATTTGGCTGGGCCAAGCCACCACTGGCCGCTTGACGGCGCTGGGATGGCTCAACAACAGCGCTTGTGCCGATGCCGCGTCGGTGACTGTTGACTGGACATCGGGAGGCAATTTCCGCCAAGTGGTGCCCTTTGTGTTCAACAAGGCCTCCCATCCCAATGCGGTTTGCCATTGTTGCAGCAGCTGCGCCGGCACACCTTGCTTTTTGAAATCGTGGAACTGGTGCTCCACACCCTGGGTTGTGAGCCAGTTGCGTGCCCTTTTGACGGTGTCGCAGTTGGGTATGCCATAGACGGTGATCATGGCCGGGATTGTGCCGCACACGTCTTGTATATAAGACGGGCCTGAGACAATGCCGACATGTTGCAGCCACCCTCAAGCCCCCACGCATCGTCTTCCTCACCCGGTCCCACTGCCCCTCTGGCTGAATGGCTCGGCCATTGCGAACGCATCCACCCCTCGGTAATTGATATGGGGCTTGAGCGTGTGCACATCGTTGCCCGTCGGTTGGGCTTGTTGGGTGGTTTGGGGTGTCCGGTGATCACTGTTGCAGGTACCAACGGCAAGGGGTCGACCTGCGCCATGCTGGCCTCGGTGTATGGCTCAGCTGGGTACCGCACTGGGGTATACAGCTCGCCGCATCTGGTGCGCTTTGAAGAACGCTGCCGCATCGAAGGTAACCCGGTAAGTGAATCTGAATTGGTAGCTGTATTCGCAATGGTAGAAAGCGCTAGGTGCCAAAAAGATTATGAAAATGAGCACCCTGTCAGCCTGACGTATTTTGAGTTCACCACCCTGGCCATCTTGCTTGCCCTGGTGAGGGCCAAGCTGGATGTGCTGGTTCTGGAGGTGGGGCTGGGCGGTCGGCTCGATGCTGTCAACGTGATCGACCCTGACTGCGCGGTCATCACCAGCATAGACCTCGATCACATGGCTCTGCTGGGTAACACCCGCGAGGCCATCGGCCGGGAAAAGGCTGGAATCATGCGTGCGGGCCGCCCGGTGGTGGTGAGCGATCCCGTGCCACCCCAAAGCGTGGTTGACTCTGCGAAGCAGGTGGGCGCGGACCTGTGGCGGGTGGGGCTGGATTTCAGCTTCGGGGGAGATCAGCAGCAGTGGGGGTGGGCCACTTCGACCGAGCGTGGCGCACGGCGCTACAGTGGCCTGGCCTACCCGGCGTTGCGCGGAGCCAACCAACTGCTCAATGCGGCCGGGGTGCTTGCTGTGCTGGAGGTGATGCGCCCGCAACTTCCCGTCACCGCGCAAGCGGTGCGTATGGGTTTGTCGGTGGTGGAGTTGCCCGGCCGCTTTCAATTGGTACCCGGACAGCCCACGCTGGTGCTGGACGTCGCACACAACCCGCATTCGGTGGCTGCGCTGACGGCAAACCTGGACGCCATGGGTTACTACCCCACCACCCGTGCCGTGTTTGGCGCCATGGCCGACAAAGACCTGGCGCCCATGCTAGCGCGCATCGCACCTTTGGTGGACCGCTGGTACTTCACCGATTTGCCCACTCCCCGCGCCAGCACTGCCCGCGATTTGGAGCGGCAATGGAGCGAGTTGCCGGGCCGCAAAGGCGAGGCTGCAGGGGGGTTTGACGCACCCATGGCAGCCTTGCTGGCGGCCGTCGCCGACTCAGACCCCGCTGATAGAATTGTGGTCTTCGGGTCATTTTTCACAGTGGGTGGCGTGCTGTTGAACGGCACCCCTCGTTTGTCTGCAAAACATCTTTCGCACTGACCCCGCTCCGGCCTCTTTCCTTGGTTGGCGTGCCGGTCAGGCCCCCGTCAATCCAACGCATGTTCAAGCCTCGTCAAAACCCCTCCGCTGCGACTGCCACGCCTCCCGCGATTGAGGTCGTGCGCCAGCGGGCCAAACACCGTTTGATTGGTGCCAGCTTGCTGGTGCTGGTCGGCGTTGTTGTGTTTCCGGTGCTGTTTGATACCCAGCCACGCCCGATTCCTGTCGACATTCCCATCGAAATTCCTTCGCGCCAGGCCGCCAAGCCCGCATCCAAAGCCCCCACAACCCCGGTTGAAACGTTGGGTGCTGATAAGTCGTTGGCCCAGCGCGAAGAGGTGGTCGAATCTGTCCCGAAAACGGTGCTGGTGCCTGCTGAGCCCAAGCTTTCCGCTGCACCACAGCAGACCGGCAGCGGGAGCATCGAGCAAAAGCCCGGACCGAAAGCTGAAACCAAGCCTGACGGCAAGTTGGACACAAAGGTCGAAGCGAAGACTGAGGCAAAAGCCGAATCAAAACCCGCGACTCCTGCTTCGGTTCCCGCAGCCTCCGCCTCGGCGAAAGACGCGGAACGTGCCCAGGCGCTTTTGGAGGGACGAGATGTTGCGCAGCCCGCCGCATCCGTTGCCGCAGGCAAAGAGCGCTTCATTGTCCAGGTGGGAGCTTTTTCCGAAAGCGCTCTGGCGCAGCAGGTGCGGCTCAAGCTTGAGCGCGCTGGTTTGAAAACGTACACCCATGTGGCCGAAACGGCAGAGGGAAAACGCATTCGTGTTCGGCTTGGGCCGTTCGCCAGCCGCGCTGAAGCGGACAAAGCGGCAGCCAAGGCAAAAGGCTTGGGCCTTGCTGCGGCCATTCTCACGTTGTGATTTACGTGCCATGAATCTGGTTGACGGGCTGCTGGCCGGTGCGCTGCTCTTTTCAATGATGCTGGGAGCGTGGCGGGGATTTTTGTACGAAGTGTTTTCGGTGTTGGGGTGGGTGGCTTCTTTTGTGCTTGCCAAATGGTTTGCCGCCGATACAGCCGCATGGTTGCCCCTTCATGGTGCGTCCGATGCTTTGAAAACCGTGGCCGGCTTCCTGGCCGTTTTCGTGCTCAGTGCATTCGGGTTTGGCCTTGCGTCGTGGCTGGTCCGCAAACTGGCCGAAAAGGTTGGGCTCAGACCGGTGGACAGGGTCCTCGGCAGCTTGTTTGGCATGGCCCGGGGTGTGATTTTGCTGGTGTTGCTGGCGTTTGTTGTCGGTTTGACTCCTTGGTCGCGCGACGAACAGTGGCTGGATTCGCGGCTGGCTCAGGTGCTGGTGGTGTTGGCTCAACATGCCAAGGTCTTGTTCCCTGAGGAATTTTTAAAGGTGGTGTCCTGATGTGTGGAATCGTCGGCGTGGTCAGCAACGCTCCAGTCAATCAACTCATTTATGACGCGCTGCTGCTGCTGCAGCACCGCGGTCAAGATGCTGCAGGTATCGTCACTCAGTCGGGGCGGAAGTTCCACATGCACAAGGCCAAAGGCATGGTGCGTGACGTGTTCAGAACGCGCAATATGCGCTCGCTGCCCGGGAATGTGGGCCTCGGACAAGTCAGGTACCCCACAGCTGGCAATGCTCAAAGCGAAGACGAGGCACAACCTTTTTACGTGAACGCACCTTTTGGTTTGGTGCTGGCGCACAACGGTAACCTCACCAATGCCCACGCCCTGAAGGCTGAATTGTTCAGCACTGACCACCGGCACATCAACACGGACAGCGATTCCGAGGTGCTGCTCAATGTGTTGGCTCACGAACTTGAGCGCACAACACGTGGTTTGCCCCTGTCCCCACCCGATGTATTTGCTGCAGTCAAGGGTGTTCACAAACGCATTCGAGGGTCTTACGCCGTGGTGGCGCTGATCGCTGGTCATGGCTTGTTGGCGTTCCGCGACCCCTATGGCATTCGGCCCCTGTGCATGGGCCATGGCGACGGTCAGGTGGCTGTTGCCAGCGAGTCCGTGGCGCTGGAAGGGCTGGGCCTGAGCTTTGACCGCGACATCCAGCCCGGTGAAGCTGTGTTTGTTGACTTGTCCGGCAATGTCCACGCCACTCAGTGCGCCGATGCCGTGACCCACTCACCTTGCATATTCGAATACGTTTACCTGGCCCGTCCCGACTCGGTGTTGGATGGAATATCCGTTTATCAAGCCCGTTTGAACATGGGCGAGACGCTGGCCAAACGTGTCATTTCCACGGTTCCGCCTGACCAGATTGATGTTGTCATTCCTATTCCGGAGTCTTCACGGCCCAGCGCCATGCAGTTGGCGCACCTGCTGGGGCTCCCTTACCGTGAAGGTTTCGTCAAGAACCGGTATGTGGGGCGCACCTTCATCATGCCCGGGCAGGGTGTTCGCAAAAAATCAGTCCGGCAGAAACTCAACGTCATCGCGAGCGAGTTCCGCGGCCGAAATGTGTTGCTGGTGGACGACTCCATCGTTCGGGGAACCACAAGTCGGGAAATTGTCCAGATGGCCCGGGATGCGGGTGCCCACAAGGTTTACATGGCGAGTGCAGCGCCTCCCGTGCGTTTTCCCAATGTGTACGGCATTGATATGCCCACGCCTGGCGAGCTGGTGGCCCACGGCCGAACGGTCGAAGAAGTTCGGCAACTCATCGGCTGTGATGCGCTCATATACCAAGACGTAGATGCAATGAAGCTGGCTGTGGGCTCGCTGAACCCATCAATCGGCGGATTTGATGCCTCCTGTTTTGACGGCGTGTATTGCACTGGCGATATTCAAGCCTCTGACATCGCGCGACTGAACCAGGGCAGGGGAGATGAGCCCGAAGGGCAGGAAGATTCATCCCGACTCGCTCTGCCCAATGCCCAAGAGGCGTGATGTCCGTTTCCGATGTGCGCACGCTCGCCGCACAACCGCGATGTATTCGCGTGGGAACCAGCGCACGCCGACCGGCGGCTTGTGACGCGAGCAAACTGAACTGAACTGAGCCCCGCTGAGGCGCTGCACCGTTCGTCTTGAAGACACCGACATGACCCAAAAAATCCGTACCCGCTTTGCCCCGTCGCCCACGGGCTTTATTCACTTGGGCAACATCCGTTCGGCCCTGTACCCGTGGGCGTTTGCGCGGTCAACAGGCGGCGATTTCATTTTGCGTATCGAAGACACCGATGTGGAACGGTCAAGCCAAGCCGCAGTGGATGTCATTTTGGAAGGCATGGCATGGTTGGGCCTGACGCATGATGAGGGGCCTTTCTATCAAATGCAACGCATGGATCGCTACAAGGCTGTTCTTGCGGAATTGCAATCCAGTGGACAGGTGTACCCCTGTTACATGAGCGTGGCTGAGTTGGATGCTTTGCGCGAGCGCCAGATGGTCGCCAAAGAAAAGCCCCGCTACGACGGTACATGGCGCCCTGAGGCTGGCAAGACGTTGCCCGAACCCCCGCAAGGCGTCTTGCCAGTGCTGCGTTTTCGAAACCCGCAGGACGGAGTGGTCGCATGGGATGACAAGGTGAAAGGCCGGATTGAAATCCGCAACACAGAACTGGATGATCTGGTGATCGCTTACAACTTCTGTGTGGTCGTGGATGACATCGACATGGCCATCACCCACGTGATTCGCGGCGACGACCACGTCAACAACACACCACGCCAGATCAACATATTCAAGGCGCTTGGCAAGGAGCCGCCCGTGTATGCCCATTTGCCCACCGTGCTCAATGAGCAAGGCGAGAAGATGAGCAAGCGAAACGGAGCAAAAGCCGTCACACAGTACAAAGCCGAGGGGTATCTGCCAGATGCCATGGTCAACTACCTAGCCCGATTGGGCTGGAGCCATGGCGATGACGAAATCTTCAGCCGCCAGCAGTTTCTGGACTGGTTCAACCTCGATCACTTGGGCAAGAGCGCCGCGCAGTTCGATGAAGCCAAACTCAAATGGGTGAATGCGCAACACATCAAAGCAATGCCTGATGATGCGCTGTCAGCCTTGGTTGCCCCGTTGCTGCGAGCGAAAGGGCTGGGTGTTGATGGCCGTCTTCCTCGTCTGTGCCAACTTTTCAAAGACCGGTGCGACA
>JAIFMP010000158.1 GCA_020048405.1 Hydrogenophaga sp. | reverse complement strand
CTTTGAGTTGCTCAATCAACCCCGCCATGACTTCACGTGCCATGAACAACGGGTAGCGTTTTGAGTCTATACAATGATCCGGGACTCTACAGATAGCGATACAGTGGCCTGCACCTCATCCCACGGGGCGGTCAGCCTGCGCCCCTCTCGGACCAGCAGCCCGGCAGACTCCAGCACAGCCACATCGGTGTGCACGTTCTTGTAATCCCGTTTGAGGGCTTGTGCCAGTTCACGCACATTGCCGGTTTCGTGCTGGTGCACATGGCGCAATAGCTCCAACCGCTTGGGTGACAATGTGTCCAGCATGGTTTGCACATCCAAGAACGTGATGTGGTTTTCACTGACCTGTTCATCCGCCGTGGCAAGGTTCCACGCACCGGCAAACCGTTTGCCCATATCGGCCAGACTGCCCACATTCAATTGAACTTTATTCATGGTGTCCACCATTTGCTTTTTCCACATCGGCCAAAAAATCGGCCACCAACTGTTCTGCATTGACAAACATGTACGGAGTTTCCACCTCGCCCAAATGCTTGTGGTCGCCCTTGCCACGCTCGTTGTCGTAACCCACGATGCGTTTGTCATTTCGGCCAAAAAACAGGCTGTATTTCAATCCGTGCGGTCGCTCGCTCGATGACTTTGGCAACTGCCAGATGGTCATCTCGACAATCGCCCCGTCTGCCAACACAGCCTTGTCGTAAAAGATGCGCTGTGCTTTCATATGGTGACTCTAGTCATAACAAGTAATGGTGTCAATAACCATAAACTATGCCGCCAAGGTCAACTTGCCGGGCTTTGCCTTGCTGTTGAACTTGACCCCGGCCTGTTCCAGTACCCCTGCGTTTGGACAGTTGATGGCGCTGCTCAGGAAGTTGTACGCCGGCTTGAAGCTTCAAGTCGATGAAGCCAAGAGTGAGGTTGCGAGTGCCTTCGGGCGCAAGTTCCTAGGCTATGCGCTATGGGTGGCCAAAAGGGCCGGGAGGTTAAATGCAAGGTGGCAGAAAAGCCACTGAGCAACTTCAAAGCCCGAATCAGGCAGCTCACCCGCCGCTCTGATGGGCGTAGCATGGAGCAAGTGGTGCAAAAGCTCAGGCCCTATGTGCTGGGCTGGAAGGCGTACTTCGGGTTGGCGCAAATGCCACGGGTCTGGCTGGGGCTGGATGAGTGGCTGCGAGCAATCCAGCTCACGCAGTGGAAGCGGCCCAAGACGATGTACCGCGAGCTCATGGCGCTGGGGGCAACAGAGGCGGTCGCTCGACAGCTGGCAGGCAACAGCTACTGCTGGTGGCGAAACAGCGACCGACTGCTGAAAACAGTCATGACCATTGCCTACTTTGACCGGCTGGGAGTTCCCCGTCTGTCATAACCTCAAACTCTCGAACCGCCCGGTGCGGTCCAGCATGCCGGGTGGTGTGGCAAGGGTGCATCCGATGATGGGGGCACCCTATGCTGATCTTCTGTTCTTATTGGTGGCCGGGTGTGCAGTTCACCAACACCAGTTTGCCTTGAACACTGCGCGAGCCCATCAGGTCATAGGCCTCTTTCAATGCGGCCATGGGCATGGTGCTGTGGATGAGCGGTTTGACTTTTCCCTGGCTGTACCACTGCGCCAGGGTTTGCATCATGGCTGCATTGGCCTGGGGTTCGCGCTTGGCAAAATCACCCCAAAACACGCCCACCAGCGATGCCCCTTTGAGCAGAGGCAGGTTCATGGGCAAGTTCGGAATTGGGCCGCTGGCAAAACCCACCACCAGGTACCTTCCACGCCAAGCAATGCTGCGAAACACCGGCTCTGCAAAGTCGCCGCCCACGGGGTCGTAAACCACATCTGGGCCCTTGCCTGCTGTCAGGCGTTTGATTTCTTCGCGAAGGCTATCGTTGGGGGCGTGTTGCGTGTAGTTCAGCGTTTCATCCGCTCCAAGCTTCAGACAGGCTTGGCACTTTTCATCGGTGGAGGCCGCTGCTATCACCCGCGTACCTGCTGCCTTGGCCACCTGAATGGCGGCTGTACCGACTCCACCTGCAGCGCCCAAGACCAGAACAGTTTCACCGGGCTGCACAGCGGCGCGGTCCATCAGCGCGTGGTACGAGGTTGCATAGGTCATGATGAACGCTGCTGCGTCCGTCGCGGGAAAAGTGGCGGGCAGCGGCATGCACAGTGCCGCTTTGGCCAGCGTGTGGGTTCCAAATCCACCCGTTCCGCTCAGGCAGGCCACCTTTTGCCCCTGCTTAAAGTGATGAACACCTTCCCCCACAGCCGCAACCGTGCCCGCGTACTCAGCGCCCGGCACGAAAGGCAGCGGGGGCTTCATCTGATACTTGTTCTGAACAATCAGCAGGTCAGGGAAGTTGAGGCTGGCCGCCTCGATGGCCAGTAATACCTCGCCGGGGCCCGGTGCCGGGGTGGGAAGTTCTTTCCAGTTCAGGGCTTCAACGCCCGTCGGGTTTTCGCACAGCCAAGCAAACATGCAGGTCTCCATCGTGTGTATTCAGCCAGAAGGCTGGGAGGGCATGATAGGCAACCTTCCGCTCAGTAGGTCCGGGCTTTGTCTCTGTGGAGACCGCCATCAATAGAATGCACCCCATGAAGATACTGGTTTCGAATGACGATGGATATCAGGCCCCCGGCATCGTCGCGCTGTACGAGGCGCTGAAGGATCTTGCCGATGTGGAGGTGGTAGCGCCTGAGCACAACAACAGCGCCAAGTCCAATGCGTTAACCTTGCATTCTCCCTTGTACGTACACCGTGCTGCCAACGGGTTTCGGTACGTGAATGGCACCCCCGCTGACTGCGTGCACATTGCCCTGACCGGTCTGCTGGGCTACCGCCCAGACTTGGTGGTGTCTGGCATCAACAACGGCGCCAACATGGGCGACGACACCATTTATTCGGGCACCGTTGGTGCCGCCATGGAGGGTTACTTGTTTGGGGTGCCAGCCATTGCGTTCTCTCAAACGGAAAAAGGTTGGGCGAATCTGGACGATGCGGCTTGCATGGCCCGGGATCTGGTGGCTCAGTTACTGCCAACGTTGGCCCATGCTGACGTTTCGTCTGGCCAGCACGGCTCTCCCTGGTTGCTGAATGTCAACATACCCAATGTGCCTCGGCAGGCTTTGCGCGGCTTCAAGGTGGCGCGCTTGGGGCGCCGCCACGCAGCTGAGGCAGTGATCACCCAGCAAAGCCCACGTGGTGAAACCATGTACTGGATAGGTGGCGCGGGCGCGGCGCGCGAGGACGGAGATGGCACCGATTTTCATGCGACGTCTCAGGGCTTCGCCACCATTACGCCGCTGCAGGTTGACCTCACCAACCATGCATTGCTGCCCTACTGGGCTCCCGCAGCCAGCCGACTGACCCAAACGCTGCAAGGCCTGGCATGAAACCCAGTTCGCGCACACCGGCCGGATCCGACAAGCCTCGCCCGAGTTTTCCCGCTCGCCTCGACTCTGGGGTGACAAAAGCAGCAGAAGGTTTCGTTGGTTTAGCAGTGAAAAAACCATATGCCAAAAGCGACAACAGTCCAAAAAGCATAAATTCCTCTGTGCCGGTCGGCTGGGGACTGGATTCGTCTGCGGTGCGCGCTGCCATGGTGCGCAAACTGGCGGGCGCAGGGCTCTCGCACCCAGCGGTGTTGAAGGCAATGGGAGAAGTGGAGCGGCACAGATTCGTGGACTCGGCCCTGGTGAATCAGGCCTATGAAGACACCAGTCTGCCCATCGGCCTGGGGCAAACGATCTCCAAGCCCAACGTGGTGGCCCGCATGCTGGAACTGTTGGTGCACAACCAAGCCTTGCCCATGGGCCGTGTGTTGGAGATTGGCACCGGTTGCGGGTACCAGGCCGCCGTGCTTGCCCGGCTGTGCCGAGAGGTTTACACGATTGAGCGACTCAAAGGGCTGCACGACAAGGCGCGGGATCTGTTGCGCCCATTGCGTGTGCCCAATCTGCATTTGTTGTTTGGCGACGGCATGCTGGGTTTTGCCGAGGGTGCACCTTACGCTGGCATCATCGCCGCCGCCGGTGGGGAGGCGGTGCCCCGAGCCTGGATTGAGCAGCTGTCTGTGGGTGGACGCCTGGTGGCACCTGCCAGCATGGGGGCAAGTGGGCAGAGCTTGGTCGTGATCGACCGCACACCCACGGGTCTGGTGCAACAGGTGTTGGAGCCTGTGCAGTTCGTCCCCCTAAAATCCGGAATTGCCTGAAACGCTGCCTGCACTGCCCAAATCCATGTCCAACTCATACCTTTTGTCCCGTTTTATTGCGTCGTCTGCCCGAGGGGTAAGGCACCTGTGCGGGGTGGCGCTTTTGTTGGCTTTGGGGGCTTGCAGTAGCACCCGTGTGGCAACTCCTGCCCCTGTGGAAGACCGCGGCTCGTCCGTGGGGCGGGTTCAAGCTACCCAGTCCGCTGCGCCAAACGCGGCGGCCAGTGCGGTGCCCACACCTGCCGTGCTTCCGGGCCAGGAAAACGCGGGAAAACCGGGTTACTACACCGTGCGCCCGGGAGATTCACTCATCCGCATTGGCCTAGATACCGGTCAAAACTGGCGCGATCTGGCCCGATGGAACGGGATTGATAACCCCAACAAGATTGAAGTAGGCCAAGTGCTGCGCGTGATTGCGCCCACAGCGGGAACACCACCCGTGACCGTTGCCACGCCCGTTGCTGCGCCGGCCGCAGCGGCCGCCACCTCGGGTGCTGCGGTCAGTGCCCCTGTGGTCAGTTCCGGTGCAGTGTTGGGGCAGCCTTTGCCTGCGGCCGGTGCGCCCGCCGCGCCAGCGGCTTCGCCCGCAGCTGCACCTGCCGCCAAGGCCACAGAAGAAGCATTGGCCTTTATTTGGCCTACCGATGGCAAAGTCATCGCCGAGTTCGATGGCAAAAAGAACAACGGCATCGACATCGCAGGAAAGCTCGGTCAACCCGTTGTGGCCGTGGCCGATGCACAGGTGCTTTACGTGGGCGCGGGCATACGTGGCCTGGGCAATTTGGTCATTCTGAAACACCCCAACAACTACCTCTCTGCCTACGCGCACAACCAGGCGATCGTGGTAAAAGAAAACCAGATGGTCAAAACAGGCCAGAAAATCGCCGAAATGGGCAGCAGCGACACCGACCGGGTCAAACTGCACTTTGAAATCCGCAAGCTTGGCGTTGCGGTGGATCCGCTCAAGTCTCTTCCTCCTCGTTGAGGCGAGGGCGTGCCCGTAGGCCTGAGACAATTGGGCCATGTCTGACGTCAATACGCCCTTGCCATCGCTGTCGGCCGCACTCAGTGCCGCCCGCACCCCTGCTGCCAATGCTGCAGGCACCCCAAATCCCGAGCCTTCCATCGCCATCACCAATGGCGACGACGCTCAGCGACTCGCCGCGCCAGTGGCCCAGGCCTTCGGTTACCCGGACAACTGGTTGCACATCAACTCGCTTGACCTCGAGGCCCAGGGAGTGGCCCGCAAGGCTGACGGCAAGGTGGTGTTTGTGGACGGTGCGTTGCCGTTCGAGTGGGTAACGGCCCAGGTCAATCGCAAGAAAAACAACTGGGAAGCCGCGACGCTGACCACCGTCCACCGCGAGTCGTCGCAGCGCGTCACACCCGGTTGCCCGCACTTTGGCCTCCATGCTGGCGCTTGCGGCGGGTGCAAGATGCAGCACCTGGACGCCACCGCCCAGGTCGCCATGAAGCAGCGCGTGCTGGAAGACAACCTCTGGCACCTGGGCAAAGTCAAACCCGAAACCCTGTGGCGCCCCATTCAGGGCCCCACCTGGGGCTACCGCTACCGCGCCCGCCTGAGCGTGCGATATGTGCTCAAAAAGGGCACGGTGCTGATTGGTTTTCACGAGCGCAAGAGCCGCTATGTGGCTGACATGTCTGTGTGTCCGGTGCTGCCACCCCACGTCAGTGCCATGCTGTTGCCACTGCGCGGCCTCATTGCCAGCATGGACGCACGAGACACATGCCCCCAAATCGAACTGGCCTGCGGCGACAGCGTGACTGCGCTGGTGCTGCGGCACATGTTCCCGCTGTCGGATGCCGACTTGGACCGTTTGCGTGCTTTTGCCCACGCTCACCCCGAAGTTCAGTGGTGGCTGCAGCCCAAGGGGCCAGACACCGTGCACCTGTTGGACGCGCCACAACCAGGCGACGCGGAGCTGTCTTACGACCTGCCGGACTTTGGCATTCACATGCCGTTCAAACCCACCGACTTCACCCAGGTCAACCCGCACATCAACCGCGTGCTGGTCAGCCGGGCGTTGCGATTGCTCGATGCACGCAAACACGAGCGTGTGATCGACTGGTTTTGTGGCCTGGGCAATTTCACCCTGCCGATTGCCACGCAAGCCGGTTCGGTGCTGGGCATTGAAGGTAGCGAGGTGCTGGTGGCCCGTTCGCGGGAGAACTATATAAAAAATCAGGCCTTGTCTCTTGATGGTAAAGGACTTTGCACTACTGAATTTGTTGCGCGCAATCTCTTTGAAATGACCCCAGCCATGCTGCAGGCCGATGGCCGTGCCGACAAGTGGCTGGTGGACCCACCGCGCGAGGGTGCTTTTGCCTTGTCCAAGGCCTTGGCCGACGTGCACCAGCAACGGTTGCGCGAGGCAGGCTTGCGTCCGGCACCAGACACCGAGGCCCCGGCCCCACCTGTCACGCTTGACCCAGCCTGGGCGCCGCCCCAGCGCATTGTGTACGTCAGCTGCAACCCCGCCACACTCGCCCGTGATGCCGGGTTGCTGGTGCACCAGGCGGGTTACCGCTGTGTGGGCGCGGGGGTGGTCAACATGTTCCCGCACACCGCGCACGTGGAGAGCATGGCTGTGTTCGAGTGGGATGGCTTGCACTGACCCTATCTGGTCTCAGCCGCCATGCCTCAGTGCTTGGCGGCTGAGGCTTTTTTGTCCGCTGGCTTGTCTGCGGGCTTGTCGGCGGATTCGGTGATCATTTCTTCATCCGCCGGTTTGGCTGCGGGCTTTTTCGCGGGTTCAGGTGGTGTGACGGGTGCGATGGTGTCGAGCTTGTTCTCGCGCATGTACACGTCCATGTCCTTCCAGCCGTCGAAGACTGCCGCTTTGTGCGCTTTGGGGTTGTAGCGGTAGCAGTCTTCCAGGGCGCGGTTGGCATGTCGGCATGCGCCGCCAATGGCCTTGCCCTCGGCTACTTTGTCTTCGGCCGCCTTGGAGGCGGGCTCTATCCCCAGGTAATCACACCCCGACAGCGCCATCAGCGCCGCCAGGCTGAGTGCGGTCGACAAATACCTTAGGGTTGGGTGCGTACTGGATTGCATGACAGAAAAACCTCAGGGGCGGGTACACAAGCACCCATGGCGCAGGTTAGCCGATCGGCAGTGGCTTCTAAACGCACAAAAGGGGCCATTTGGCCCCTTTTTTTCTGACCGGTCATGCCAGCCAGGCTCAGTCGTCGTTGCTGCCCATGCCCAACAGCGCCAGCAGGCTCTGGAACACGTTGAACAGGCTCATGTACAGGCCCAGGGTGGCGCTGATGTAGTTGGTCTCGCCGCCGTCCACGATGCGCTTGAGGTCGTACAGCATGAACAGGCTGAAGATGCCGATGGCCAGCACGCTGATGGCCATCATGCCGGCGCTGCTGCCCACAAACACGTTGATCACGCTGCCCACCA
>JAIFMP010000166.1 GCA_020048405.1 Hydrogenophaga sp. | reverse complement strand
ATGGAGGTGTTCTACCTGTTCAGCGTGCGTTACCTCAAGTCGCCGTCGTTCACCTGGCAAGGGGTCAAGGGCACGCCGCTGGTGCTGGCGTCGGTGGCGGCTGTGGTGGTGTTGCAGTTGCTGTTCACCTACGCGCCATTCATGCACAGCTTGTTCAACACCCGCCCGCTGGGCGTGGGCACGCTGCTCGCCATCGGGGCGGCGGGGGTGGCGGTGCTGGTCATTCTGGAGCTGGAAAAAGCCTTGCTCCGGCACCTGGGTGCGCATGACCTGACACCCGACACCCGGTCGGGTTGAAGCACTCGCCGCTCCAGCAGCCGTTTAAACTGGGTCTCAGCTTCTGTCTTCACACATCACACGTCACAAAAATGGTCCCTCACCTCGTTACCGCGCTCAACAGCCCCATCAATGAACTGGAGCAGCGCATCCTGGAGTCCATGCCCGTCATCGAACGCTGGTTTCGGCTGGAGTGGATGGAGCACACGCCGCTGTTCTACAGCTCGGTTGATGTGCGCAACGCAGGCTTCAAGCTGGCCCCGGTGGACACGGACCTGACCCCTGGCGGCTGGCACAACCTCACGCCGCAAATGCTGCCGCTGGCGGTGCAGGCGGCCATGGCTGCCATTGAAAAGATCTGCCCCGAGGCCAAAAACCTGCTGCTGATTCCCGAAAACCATGTGCGCAACAGCTTCTACGCCAGCAATCTGGCGCAGTTGCAGCGCGTGTTCAACATGGCAGGGCTCAACGTGCGGGTGGGTTGCATCAGCCCGGACGTGACCGACACCTTCACCGTGCAGTTGCCTGACGGTGAGGTGCTGACCGTGGAGCCCGTGATCCGCGGCAAAAAACGCCTGGGCCTGAAAGACTTTGACCCCTGCACCATCCTGCTCAACAACGCGTTGGCCAGTGGGGTGCCCGGTGTGCTGGAGGACCTGCACGAGCAATACCTGTTGCCCCCGTTGCATGCCGCCGGGTCGGCCCGGCGCAAAAGCAACCACTTGAAGGCCTACGAGGAAGTGGCCAAGCGTTTTGCCAAGCTCCTGGGCATGGATGCATGGCTCATCACCCCTGCCCACGCGGTGTGCGCCGGTGTCAACCTGGCCCAAGGCCAAGGCATGGACGTGGTGCAAGCCCAGGTGGAGGCGGTGCTGGCCAAAACCCGCCGCAAGTACAAGGAATACGGCATCCAGGAAAAACCGTTTGTGGTGCTGAAAACCGACGGTCACTCGGGTGGTGTGTTGCCCCTGACCCTGCGCGACGCCAAAGACCTGGAGGCCTTGGCTGCCAAGACCGCGCTGCCGACAGGCGACCTGCTGGTGCAGGAGGGCGTGTTGACGCACGAGCGCATCAACGATGCCGTGGCCGAACCCGTGGTGTACATGATGGACCGCTACGTGGTGGGGGGCTTCTACCGCGTACATGCCGAGCGCGGGGTGGATGAACACCTCAACGCCCCCGGTGCCCAGTTTGTGCCGCTGGCGTTTGACCAAAGTGCCCACCTGCCCCAACCGGGCATGAAACCCGGGGCCAGCGCGCCCAACCGTTTCTACATGTACGGGGTGATGGGCCGCCTGGCCATGCTGGCCGCCAGCTACGAACTCGAAGCCACCGACCCGGAAGCGGAGATGTATGATTAAAATGCGCCTTGTGGCATGACTGCATTCATTTGTTTGCTCTGAAATTAATTCCAGCTTCTCCCGCTTCAGGCACAGGCTTTGTTGCCACGCAGCAACACACGGCGGTGCAGGCCCGGCGCACAATCGCGGCTTCGCGACTTTGAAATCCCGTGCCCCAAGGGCTTAGCGGGTCAGCCCTTTGTCTGCTTCCAAATCTTCCCTGGCCACGCTCACCTTGGGTGCCATCGGCGTGGTGTACGGCGACATCGGCACCAGTGTGCTGTATGCCATCAAAGAAATTTTCGGTTCGGGCCATGTGCCCTTCACCTCCGACAACGTGCACGGTGTGTTGTCGATTGTGTTTTGGACACTCACCACCATCGTCTCGCTGAAATACGTGACCCTGGTGCTGCGGGCCGACAACCACGGTGAGGGTGGGCTGGTGGCCATGCTGGCGCTGGCTTCGCAGTCGGTCAAAGACAAGCCCAGGTTGCGCCGCGTGCTGCTGCTGGTGGGCATCTTTGGCACCTGCCTGTTTTATGGCGATGGTGTCATTACCCCGGCCATTTCGGTGCTGTCGGCGGTGGAAGGGTTGGAGATCATTTCCCCCACCTTCAAAAAGGGCGTCATTCCCATCACCCTGGTCATTCTGTTTGTGCTGTTCTGGGTGCAAAAGCGGGGCACCAGTGGCATTGGCAAGTTTTTTGGCCCCATCACGCTGGTGTGGTTTGCCAGCATTGCCGCGTTGGGTGTGTGGCACATCGCGCAAAACCCGGCCATTTTGTGGGCCATCAGCCCGCACTACGCACTGACCTTCATGTGGACGCAGCCAGGCACCACCTTCATCATTCTGGGTGCAGTGGTGCTGTGTGTGACCGGGGGCGAGGCGTTGTATGCAGACATGGGGCACTTCGGCAAAAAGCCGATCCGCCTGGCCTGGTTTGCCATCGTCATGCCGTGCCTGACGCTGAACTATTTTGGCCAGGGCGCGCTGCTGCTGCAAAACCCCGATGCGGTCAAAAACCCGTTCTACCTCATGGCCCCCGACTGGCTGCTGATGCCGCTGGTGGGCCTGGCCACCATGGCCACGGTGATCGCGTCACAGGCGCTCATTTCCGGGGCATTCAGCGTCACCAAACAGGTGGTGCAACTGGGTTATCTGCCGCGGTTGCAATTGCTGCACACCAGCGTGAAGGAAACCGGGCAAATCTACATTCCCTTCGTCAACTGGGGCCTGTTTGTGGCCATCGTGCTGGCCGTGGTGCTGTTCAAGTCGAGCAGCAACCTGGCGGCGGCCTACGGCATTGCGGTGTGCACCGACATGCTCATCACCACGGTGCTGACGTTCTTCGTGATTCGCCATGGCTGGAAATACCCGTTGTGGCTGTGCGTGGGTGCCACCGGTTTCTTCTTTGTGGTGGACCTCGCATTCTGGGCATCCAACATGATGAAACTGTTTGACGGGGGTTGGTTTCGTGTTCATGCTGATGCTGACCTGGAAACAGGGCCGCAAACTGCTGAGCAGCAAGTTGCGCGAAGACTCGCTGGACCTGCCCAGTTTTCTGGAGGCCATTTTTGTCAGCCCACCGGTGAGGGTGGAGGGCACAGCCGTGTTTCTGACGGCCGAGCTGGGCACCGTGCCCAATGCGCTGTTGCACAACCTGAAGCACAACAAGGTGTTGCATGCGCAAAACCTGTTTGTGTCGGTGCGCCACCTCGAGGTGCCTTTGGAGGTGGAAGACCTGGGCCACGACTGCTGGCAGGTGGTCATTCACTACGGCTTCAAGAACGACCCCAACGTGCCCAAAGCCCTGGCCTTGATGAAGCCCCACGGCGTGGTGCTGGACGGCATGACCACCAGTTACTTTCTGTCGCGCGACACTGTCATTCCCACGCTGGGCGGTGGCATGGCGCTGTGGCGGGAAAAGATTTTTGCCCAGATGCACCGCAACGCCAGCGGGGCTGCCGACTTCCTCAACATCCCCAGCAACGCGGTGGTGGAGTTGGGCTCCAAAGTGGAAATTTAAAGCTTTTTTGAACTCTGGCGCTTGCCTGTAAAGCGTTGGCAGCTCTGGTTTTGATATGCAATTTTGGCGTGACTTGAGCCTGTCTGCGGCCACCGCAGGTTTTGTGGCGGTGCTGGTGGGCTTCACCAGTTCGGTGGCCATCGTGTTCCAGGCGGCGCAGGCGTTTGGCGCCACCCCGGCGCAAATCACCTCGTGGATGTGGGCGCTGGGGCTGGGCATGGGCCTGTGTTCGGCGCTGCCCTCGTTGTGGCTGCGCAAGCCCGTCATGGTGGCGTGGAGCACCCCTGGTGCGGCGGTGCTGGCGTCGGCTGGTGTGGCAGCTGCCGCCAGCGGAGCAGGGTTCAGCATGGCCGAGGCCGTGGGGGCCTTCATGGTTTGCGCGGTGCTCATCGTCCTGGCCGGGGCCACGGGCCTGTTCGAGCGGCTGATGAACCGCATTCCCATGGCCATTGCCTCAGCCCTGCTGGCCGGGGTGCTGGCCCGCTTTGGCTTGCAGGCCTTTGCCGCCGCCCAAACCGCGCTGCCCCTGGTGCTGTTGATGCTGGCCACTTACCTCGCGGGCAAACGCCGGGCCCCGCGCTACGCCGTGCCCGCCACGCTGGCAGCGGCCGTGGCGTTTGTGGCGCTGCGGGGCGAGATGGCCTGGGGCGCGGTGACGTTCCAGCTGGCGGTGCCCGAGTTCACCGCCCCCGTGTTCACACTCAGTGCGGCCATCAGCCTGGCATTGCCGCTGTTTGTGGTGACGATGGCATCGCAAAACCTGCCCGGCGTGGCGGTGATGCGCGCCACGGGGTACGACCTGCCGGTGTCCAAGCTCATCACCCTCACCGGATTGGCCACATTGGTGTTGGCGCCGTTTGGGGCGTTTGCACTCAACTTCAGCGCCATCACCGCCGCCATTTGCATGGGCCCCGAGGCGCACGAAGACAAATCCCGCCGCTACACCGCTGCTGTGGTGTGTGGCGGCATCTATGTGCTGATCGGGCTGTTTGGTGCCTTGGTGACGGGCCTGCTGACCGCGTTCCCCAAAGAACTGGTGGTGGCCATTGCCGGGCTGGCGCTGCTGGGCAGCATTGGTGGTGGTCTGCACACCGCGCTGGCCGACGAACGCCACCGCGAGGCCGCGCTCATCACCTTCCTGGTCACGCTCAGCGGCGTGGTCATCGGTGGTGTGGGCTCGGCGTTCTGGGGTGTGGTGGCGGGCGGGGTGGCGTTGTGGGCCAGCCAGTGGCGGTCTGCGCCGGGGCGCAAACCTGGCCGCTGAGGGGTCCTCCTGCTCACGCCCGCATGGTGTGCCAGACCCCTGCCAGGGCCGATTACGCGGCCAGTTCTGCGCCGCCTGCCAGGCGAGTCAGCTCCTGCTTCAGTTGCGCGACCACGATCGGCTTGGCCACGTAGCCGTCCATGCCCGCAGCGGTGCATTGCAAACGGTCTTCGGCCATGGCGTTGGCGGTCAGCGCAATCACTGGCAGGCGGCACAGCCCCTGCTGTCGTTCACTCTCGCGCCAGGCGCGGGTGGCAGCCATGCCGTCCATGTCGGGCATTTCGACGTCCATCAGCACCCAGTTCAGCCCGCCCTGTTCCATGCGGGCCAGCCCGCCGCGCGCGTCCTGGGCGGTTTCCACCGCGATCCCCAGCCGCTCCAGCAGCGCTGTCGCGAGCTTGAGGTTGATGATGTTGTCGTCTACCACCAGCGCACGCTTGCCTGCCAGCACGTTGGCCGCAGGTGTGTCGCCCGATGACAGGGCGGCGGGCACGTTGGCAGGTGCATCTGGTAGCTGCGCGGCAGGCTCTTGCATGGGCAGGTACAGCGGTATGCGCCCCAGAAAAGAAGTGCCCGCGCCTGGTGCGCTGTCGACTTCGATGTTGCCGCCCATGGCCTCCAGCAGGTCGCGGGCAATCAGCAGCCCCAGCCCCGTGCCGCCGAACTTGCGGGCCACGCTTTCGTCAGCCTGGCTGAAGGCCTGAAACAGGCGATGGCGCGTGTCCTCGTCCATGCCCAAGCCGGTGTCACGGATACAAAAATGCAGCCAGCCATCTTCTGTCGCCAGTTGAAGCGTCACCGAGCCCTGTTCGGTGAACTTGACGGCATTGGCCAGCAGGTTGATGAAAATCTGGCGCAGCCGCATCGGGTCGCCAACGATGCGCGCGGGCAAATCGCTGGCAATGGAGGTTTCAAACACCAGGCCCTTGGCGCTGGCTTGCTGGTTGACCATGGTGGCCACGACATCGATCAGCTCGCGGATGTCGAAGGGAATGCTCTCAAGCGTCAACTTGCCCGCTTCGATCTTGGCGTGATCGAGCACGGAGTTGATGAGGTCCATCAGGTGGTCGCCCGAGCTGGCAATGAGCTGCACGTAGTTGCGTTGCGAATGCGTGAGCGGCTCGTCCTGCAGCAACCCGGCAAACCCGATGATGGCGTTGAGCGGCGTGCGCAGCTCGTGGCTCATGCGCGACACGAAGTCGGACTTGGCGCGGCTGGCTGCTTCGGCCTTTTCTTTTTCAAGCAGGATGGCCCGTTCGCGCCGTGCCAGCTCCTCTGCCCGCTGGCCTTCCAGCAGCCGCTGAAGGGCATGGTTGAACACCGGCAGAAACCGCTTGAAGAGGGTGTGCGCTTCAGGCTCGGTCAGCCGCTTCGGGCCAGCGCACAGCACCAGCCAGCCATGCTCGCCCGACCGCACGCGGCCACACACAAGGGCCTCGGGTACCTCGTCTGACAGGGACAGGCCCAAGCCACCTGCCAGGGCGGCCACGTCGGTGACGATGCGCATGGGTTTGCTGGCCAGATACGCCAGCAGGGGTGGTTGGGCCAGCAGGGCCAGAAACCCGTCTGCCGCCTGCGCACCGGTTGCCTCGCCGCCGTCTGTGCCCGCACAGGCGCGAATGGCCACGGATGGTGTTTCAAGGGCAAGCGCCAGCCGTTCGACGATCAGCTGCGGCAGCCGGTGCCAGTCACGTTCTTCGACCAGGGATTCGAGTGCGCCCGCCAGTGCCTCGCTGGCGCGGCGCATGTGTTCGTCGCGGACGCGCAGGTTGGTCAGCTCGACCAACACATCGCGCATGTGCGCTTCGTTGCGTGGCATGGTCACCGCGCTTCAGTCTCGCGACAGCACCACGGCGGAAATCATCAGATTGCCGTGCCGGTTGTCACACGCCAGCACCGGGCCCTGTTCGCCAAACGTGAAGGCAGCAATGAAGGGCACACCGGGCAGGGCCGCGTTGAGGGAGGTGCGCACCTCGTCCAGGCGCTCCTTGACCGTGAGCATGCAGCCGGCACAAAACACCAGGATCAGGCCGGCCACCTGCGACCGGTCGACTTCGCCCACGCGGCAGGCGGCCTCGGTCACCAGAGCGGGGCGTTCCAGCAGGCTGTCTGTGGTGCCGCTCATCAGCACGAATTCGTCACCCTCTGCCACGTCGGTGAACAGCGTCATCGAGCCGTCGGGTGCCAGCGTCTCCGGGTGCGACAGCATGAAGGTGTCTGTGCCGCCAATGGTGTTCATCCGCCTGCCCAGCGGCCACAACGCGGTGGCCATCAGCACGTTGACCGACTCTGCCGCCGGGCGTGCCACGGCACCCTGCGTCCAACCGGCATAGACATCGGCAGCGGGCCGCCCGTCAATCTCGAACACGCGGCGGCCCTCGCAACGCGTGACGCGGCCCCGTTGAGCAGTGGGCACATAGCCAGAATGAAAGGCTGCACCCAGGCGCGACGACGGGAACAGGACTGACACCACCAGTCCATTGCCCACCGGCTCGCCACCCGCCATCACCTGCCATTTGCCCTCGATGGCGTTGTCAGCGGCCGAGCCGCCGACGATGGGCGTGGCCGTGCCCACCACATCCTGCAGGCCTGCGATCACGTTTTCTTCGCTGCCCGGCGCGCAGGACACCCAGACCATGGCCGGACTTTCGCCCAACCGGTCGGCATCGGCCAGGGCCTGGCGCACCAGTGCGGCGGCCGACGCACGGGGCGCGTCCCCCAAAGGGCCGCAGGCGGTGCCGTAGTCACCCTCGGCATCGGCAATGGCCAGCATGCACAGGCCGGGTTCTGGCCCGATGTGGGTGCCGGTTTGAACCATGCTGCCCAGGCACGAGGTGGCGGCGTGGATGTGCACCGACGGCCAGCGCGCCTGCACGGCGGTGCGCACCGCCACCATGTCGTGGCGCGTGTCCAACTGGATCATCAGGTAGCGGGGTGATGCCATCTGCTGCGCCAGCAGGTGGTCGATGCAGCGCTCAACCGCCTCGGCGGTAGATGGGCTTTCTGCGGCGGCTGTGGCGATGCTGATCATGTGAGGCGACTCTGAGCTGGCGACGTTGGGCAATGACGCAGGATTCTGCCCTGAACCTGTGGCGGTTACATCCGGAATGACCCGTGCCTGCGCAGGCAGGCCGACTGAGCATTTTTCTCTTGTGTGGACCCACAAAAACACCACCCCAGTGTTCACGCTCAGCGCCGCCATCAGGCTGGCACACTGCCTCTGTTGGTGGTGATGTGGGCCGCCGGGCAGGACCGGCCCTGTTTGCCAGCGCTGATGGGTCAGTCTGCGGTTTGTGCCAGACAAAGCTGGTCACGCCCACGGTGCTTGGCTTGGTACATGGCATCGTCGGCCACGCGGGACATCGACAGTTCGTCGTCGCCGTGATCGGGGTAAATCGCTGCGCCAATGCTGCATGAAATCTGCAGCGAAAGCTCCCCGATCAGGAACGGCTGACCCAGCGCCTCCACAATGTGTTGGCCAACCTGCACCACGCTCTGATCGCCGTCAATGGCGCGCAAGATGACGACGAACTCATCACCCCCGATGCGGGCCACGGTGTCTGACTCGCGAACCTGCTGAGTCAAGCGCTGTGCCACTTCTTTCAGCAGCAAGTCTCCCACTGCGTGCCCGTGCGTGTCGTTGACCGGTTTGAATTTGTCCAGGTCAAGGTACAGCAGTGCAAACCGGTTGCGGTCGCGCTTGGCAACAGCCAGGGCGTGCCGCAAGCGGTCAGAGAACAGGGCCCGGTTGGCCAGGCCAGTGAGCATGTCGCGCTGGGCCAGTTCGCGCTGCTGCTGCTCGCTTTGCGACAGCCGTGCATTGGCTGCGGCCAATTCGGTGGTGCGTGCAGCCACACGGGCTTCCAATTCGTGTTCTGAACGCAGCAACTGATCAATGTTGGCCTGGCGAGCCGCAAGAGCTTGCTCCTGCGCGGTTTCCTTGTCGCGCCGTTCGGTCTGAATGCGATCCGCCAGTGCGTATGACAGCAGCAGCATGCCGAGCATTGATCCGTACTCAAGCCCGTGAAGCGTCAGAAAGTTGGCGGGGATCAGCCCGTGGTTGCGCAGGGTAAATGCAATGCCAAACAGCAAGAACAGCGACCAAGCCAACAAATAGACCCGGGCAGCATGCACTTTGCGCAGCAGGCAATAAAGGGCAGTCCACACTGCCAGCGAGGTCGCCAGGATAGCGGTGAACGTCATCATTTGTGCGCCCAACGCATATGGAAACGCGAGCAAGGCAACGACGGTGGCCAGAGCAAGCGCATTGGAGGCCTGCAAAGCCAGATCCAGCCGCGCTGCCAACCGCCTGGGCAACAGGAAACTGCGCGTGAACTGAACCATGCCGTAGGCGCACAGGGCAAAGCCCAGCGGGTAAGCCAAGTTGGCAAACCACGGCCAGCTTGACCACACAAACACATTGCCCATGCCGGTAAACCCGGCTTGCCCAATGCCCAGCCCGATGAGGAACAGCACATAGTCCAGATACGCCCGCTCCCGCATGCTGGTCCACAGCAGCACGTTGTAAACCAGCAAGGCCAGCAAGGCCCCAAAGTAGGCAGCTAACCCGGCATAGCTGACATAGGTGTGTTCCACAAAGGCGGCAGGTGTCCACAGTGCCAGTGGCACAGACAAACTGCCCGCTGACTCCAGCCGAACGAGCGCCAGCGAAGGGCCGTCTTCCTGAGTGGGCTGCAGTTCAAACACGAAGTTGCGATGGGCCACCGGGCGCTGGGCAAACGGAAACAGATCTCCCGTGGTCACCGGGGTTTGGCTGCCTGGCGCGTAATAGTCAATGCGGTCGAGGGTCGGAAAGCCCAGCTCAAGCAGCAGCTGGTCTGTTTGCCGTGCGGTGGTGTGGGCCGGCATCGAGAAGCCGATCCACCAGGCCGATCTGGAGAGCCCCAGGCTGATGCCGCTGGCCGCAGCGGGGGTCGCAGCCCCGGCGGCAAAACGGCTGCGCACGTCGCCGACTGTCAGCTTGCCTGTGGGGTCTTCCAGCAGGGCCACATAGGGGGTCAGATCCACACGCCCACTGGCTGTGCTGCTGGGCAACGGCGCAGGCGACACGGCAAACGCTCCCGCAGACGCCAGCAGCAGGCACAACGCCAGCAACACGGCACGCAGCAACTTTGTTGAAACAGACATGGTCCATTTTATGGAGCGGCCATGCATTTCCTTGTGAAAGGACTTCAGATCCCCGGGGTGTACAGGTGATTGCTTGCGGGGTGGGCTCCAGCCGGGCAAGACGCCTGTTCATGCCTGGGTATGCCTTCGATGATGTAATGCCTGGCCTGCTTCATTGACAGCCCATGTGTAACGCTCTGGCGCTGGATTCAGTGTGGCCCGTCCGCGTTGAAATCATCACTGCCGTCTCTCCAACACGCTTGCCCTCATGCACATCCTGTTCGTTGCCGACCCCATCGAGTCGTTCAAAACCCACAAAGACAGCACCTACGTGATGATGCGCGAGGCGCAGCGGCGTGGGCACAGTGTGGCGGTGTGCCTGACGTCCGACCTGGCCTGGCAAAGCGGCCAGCCCGTGACCGCACAGGTGCGACGCATCCACTTGATGGACATCACGCCCATCTACGGGGCCACGCAAGCCACCCAGCCCTGGTTTGACGAAGCCGCGTCAGAAGAAGGCCGCGTCGCCCTCAACGACTTCGGTGCTGTACTGATGCGCAAAGACCCACCGTTTGACGCTGAATTCATTTACGCCACCCACCTGCTGGAGCAGGCCGAGCGCGAGGGGGCCAAGGTGTTCAACAAGCCCGCCGCATTGCGCGACCACCCTGAAAAGTTGGCGCTGATGCAGTTTCCGCAATACGCCCCACCCACACTGGTCACCCGGAGTGCCGCTGACGTGCGGGCTTTCCACGCCGAGCACGGTGACATCATCCTGAAACCCCTGGACGGCATGGGTGGCATGGGCATCTTCCGTGTGAAGGCCGATGGGCTGAACCTGGGTTCCATCATCGAAACGCTGAACCTGGACGGTGCCCAGACCGAAATTGTGGAAGGCGACAAACGGGTGCTGGTGATTGGCGGTAAGCCTGTGCCCTTCAGTCTGGCGCGCATCCCGCAGGGCAACGAGGTGCGCGGCAACCTGGCCGCCGGGGGCAAAGGTGTGGCCATGCCACTGACCGAGCGGGAGCGCGAGATTGCCGAGGCCCTGGGCCCCACACTGGCCGCGCGCGGTCTGCTGCTGGTGGGCCTGGACGTGATCGGCGGCCGCCTGACCGAAGTCAACGTGACCAGCCCCACCTGCTTTCAGGAAATCACCCAGCAAATGGGGTTTGACGTGGCGGCGATGTTTGTGGATGCGCTGGAAGCGGGCATCTGAAAAAATAGCTGCTTGTGCAATGCTGGTATGCACAAAGTGCCAAAAAAGCCTTTATTTTTTTGGCCGCGCTGTCAATGGCCACTGCTGCCTGAAAACACGTTCAGCACCACCACCCCCGCCACGATCAGGCCCATGCCGATGAAGCCTGCGGTGTCGATGGTCTGACCGTACAGCCACCAGGCCGACAACGTGATGAGCACAATGCCCAGCCCCGACCACACCGCGTAGGTGATGCCCACGGGAATGCTCTTGAGCACCAGCGACAGGCAATAGAACGCCACGCCGTAGCCCAACACCACCACTGCCGACGGGCCCAACCGGGTGAAGCCCGCGCTGGCTTTCAGGGCGCTGGTGCCCACCACTTCGGCCACGATGGCCAGTCCCAGCAGCAGCCAGGGGTTCACAGGCGCACCTCACCGTCCACAAACACCTTCAGCTCGTTGGCCTCGAATGCGGTCCAGCACTCATTCGCGGTGAGTGGGGTGGTCACGATGACGGCTGCGCGGTCGCCGTGGTGGTTCAGGTCGGCGAAGTTCACCGTCCAGTCGTGGTCCATCAGCGTGGCTTGCGAGAACGGGTGTTGCCGGATGAGGTAGTGCAGCTTGGTGCTGCAGTGCGCCCACAGCGCGTCGCCATGGCTGAGCAAAAAGTTGAAGGTGCCAAAGGCCCGCACCTGCGGCACCAGCTCGCGCAGGGTCATCGTGAGTTCTTCGACTGTGGGCAGGGCGGCGTGGGCTTTGGCCAGTTCCTGCATCAGCCAGCAAAAGGCGCGTTCGCTGTCGGTGGTGCCCACGGGCTGGAAGTGGGTGTGCAGGCGGGGAGCGTAGTCTTTCAAATCGCCGTTGTGGGCAAACACCCAGTGGCGGCCCCACAGCTCCCGCACAAAGGGGTGGGCGTTTTCAAGGCACACGCTGCCAATGGTGGCTTTGCGCACATGGGCTATGGTGTTGGTGCTCTTGATGGGGTAGCGCTTGATGAAGTCCGCCATGGGTGAATTGGCCGCGCTCTGGTGGTCCACAAAGTGGCGAAGCCCGCGCCCCTCGAAAAACGCGATGCCCCAGCCGTCGGCGTGGTGGTCGGTGCGGCCCCCGCGCTCACAAAAACCGGTGAAGCTGAACGACGCGTCGGTGGGGGTGGCGCAGTTGAGGCCGAGCAGCTGGCACATAGATAGGCAGATTGTCAGGGTTTCGAGGTCGGCTGTTGACGTGACTTCCAACGCCGCCACAACAGCAC
>JAIFMP010000082.1 GCA_020048405.1 Hydrogenophaga sp. | reverse complement strand
GGGCCGCGACAGCAACACACTGGACGGCACGCCCACAGCCACTTCGGCCAAGGCTTTGGCCGGGTGGCCTGCGGGGCGCAGTTCGGCATCGGTCAGGGGCTGATCCACTGGTTGCCCCACCAGCAGAGCCAGAGCGTTGCGGTCCAGCGCACGCTGGCGCTGCTGCTGCGCCAGCGCCACCTGGGCTGCTGCGGCCAGCGACTCGGCCTGGCGCAATTCGAGTGCCGAGGCAATGCCGTTCTGGTGCCGCAACCCGGTCCGGCTGGCCAGGGTTTGCTGCGTCAGCGCCAGCAAGGCATCGCTGGTTTGCAGGTTGAGCCAGGCGGTGGCCACGCCCGCCACCAGGCTGAGCTGGGTGCTTTGCCGGGTCTGTTCGGCCGCCAGGTACTGCGCCAGGGCGGCCTCTTTGAGGCTTTCCAGACGGCCAAAAAAGTCCATTTCCCAGGCGGTGATTTGCACGCCCCCGGTCAGGTTGCTTTTGATGGGCTCGTTGGCACCCACCGTCTGGCGGCTGCTGGTCAGGCCCGCGTTGACCGTGGGCCACCGGGCGGCATCGCGCCCCTCGGCTTGCGCACGCAACTGCGCCACCTGCAAAGCGGCCACCCGTGCGTCGCGGTTGTTGGCCAGGGCCTTGGTCACCAGTGCCTTCAGCCCGGGGTTTGCCACCACTGCGTCCCAGGTCATGGGGCTGGACAACGCAGCGGCGGGCTGGGCCGGGGCCGTGGGCCAGGCCGCAGGCAGAGGCACGTCGGGCCGCTGCAAGGGCTGAAACTGGGAACACCCGCTGGCCAGCGCAACAGCGACAGCAGACAGGGATAACTTCATATATAGCAAAGAAGTGTTATCAGACAAGCGCTGGGTGCCTTTTTTATTCATGACTCTTCACCCCCAGGTGTTCGGCATCGGCCTGATGCAGCGCCTGCTGCCGGGCGCTGCCCTTGAACAGGCTGCGCACCACCACAAAAAACACGGGCACAAACACCACCGCCAGGATGGTGCCGGTCAACATGCCGCCGATCACCCCGGTGCCGATGGCACGTTGGCTGGCCGAACCCGCGCCGCTGGCCAGTGCCAGGGGCAACACACCCATGGTGAAGGCCAGCGATGTCATGACGATGGGGCGGAACCGCAGGTGCGCGGCCTCCAGCGCAGCGGCCACCACGCTCTTGCCCTGCGCCTGCAGGTCTTTGGCGAACTCGATGATCAGAATGGCGTTTTTGGCCGACAGGCCGATGATGGTGATCAGCCCCACCTGGAAGTACACGTCGTTCGCGTAGCCCCGCATCAGCGTGGCCAGCAACACACCCACCACACCCAGAATCACCGACAGCGGAATGGTCCAGCTTTCGTACAGCGCGGCCAGACACAAAAACACCGCCAGGATGGCGAATGCGTACACGATGTAAGCCTGCGCGCCGGCCAACTTTTCTTCACGTGACTGGCCCGTCCATTCAAACGCAAAACCTGCAGGCAGTTGAGCAGCGAACTTTTCCATCTCGGCCATCGCGTCACCCGTGCTGTAGCCGGACGCCGCACTGCCGCTGATGCGCATCGCGGGGTAGCCGTTGTAGCGCCCACCACCCAGCGGGTGCTGGCGAACGCGGCAAACGGCACCACCTGGCCTTTGGCGTTGTTCACCGTCAGGCGCAGCAGGTCGTCGGGCTGCATGCGGGCCGGGGCATCGGCCTGCACCACCACGCGCTGCAAGCGGCCGGCGTTGGGAAAGTCGTTCACATACGCCGAGCCCAGCGCGGTGGCCAGGGTGGTGGCAATGCTGTCGTAGCCCACACCCAGGGCGGCGGCTTTGTCGCGGTCGATGTCAAGCTGCAACTGCGGCGCGGGCTCCAGGCCATCGGGGCGCACCTGGGTCAGCACCGGACTTTTGCTGGCCATGCCCATCATCTGGTTGCGCGCCGCCATCAGCGCATCAAAGCCTTGCCCGCCCCGGTCTTGCAAGCGGAAGCTGAAGCCCGATGCCGACCCCAATTCAGGGATGGGCGGGGGGCTGAGCGGGAAGATGAACGCGTCGCGCACACCTGCCAGTGCACCAAACGCCCGGCCCGCCACCGCCTGTGCGCTGCTGCCAGGCCCGGTGCGTTCGCTCCAGTCTTTCAGCGTGACAAACGCCAGCGCCGCGTTCTGGCCCTGACCCGAAAAGCTGAAGCCCAGCACGCCCACCATGCTCTGCACTTCGGGTTGCTTGAGCATGAAGCCCTCGACCTGCTCGATCACGGCACGGGTGCGCTCCTGTGTGGCGCCTGGCGGGAGCTGTATGTTCACCAGCATCGTGCCCTGGTCTTCGTTGGGCAAAAACGAGGTGGGCAGGCGCATGTACACCACGCCTGCTGCGGCCACGATGGCAACGTAAATCACCAGGCTGCGCCCGGCACGCGGCAACAGCTTGGCCAGCCAGCCTTCATAGCCCTTGGCTGTGCGGCTGAAACCCCGGTTGAACCCGCCGAAGAACCCCGTTTTGGCATGGTGGTGCCCCGCCTCGACCGGCTTCAGCAACGTGGCGCACAGCGCCGGGGTAAGAGACAACGCAAAAAACGCCGAAAACGCGATGGACACACCCATCACCGCCGCAAACTGGCGGTAGATGTTGCCCACCGATCCACTGAAAAACGCCAAGGGCAAAAACACCGAAATCAGCACCACCGTGATGCCCACGATGGCCCCTGAAATCTGGCCCATGGCCTTGCGGGTGGCCTCGCGGGGCGACAACCCTTCTTCGCTCATGATGCGTTCGACGTTTTCCACCACCACGATGGCGTCGTCCACCACGATGCCAATCACCAGCACCATGCCGAACATGGTCAGCACGTTGATGGAAAAACCCAGCGCCAGCAGCACCGCAAACGTGCCCAGCAGTGCAATGGGCACCACGATGGTGGGAATGACGGTGTACCGCCAGTTCTGCAAGAACAGGAACATCACCAGAAACACCAGCGCCACGGCCTCGACCAGCGTTTCCACCACCTTGCCGATGGAAATTTTGACGAAGCGTGAGCTGTCGTAGGGAACCGTCCAGCTCATGCCCTGCGGAAAGTAGCGCTCCAGTTCGGTCATCTTGTCGCGGATGGCTTGTGCCGTGGCCAACGCGTTGCCGCTGGGCGACAACTGCACACCCATGCCCACCGAAGGCTGCCCGTTCAGCCGGGCGCTGGTGGCATACAACTGCCCACCCAGCGGCGCACGCTGGATCCGTCGGCATTGGCACGCAGCAGCATGCGGCCAAACTCGTCCACATTGCTGAGCTGGCCTTTCACCACCACGGTGGCCGCAATGCCCTGGCCCGCCACGTTGGGCAGGCTGCCGATCTCACCGGCCGACACCTGGGCGTTCTGCGCGCGGATGGCGTTGGTCACGTCGGCACTGCTCAGGCCATAGCCTTTCAGTTTCGCCGGATCGATCCACACGCGCATGGCCCGCTCAGTGCCAAACAACTGGGCCTGACCCACGCCGGGCACGCGCTGCAACTCGGGCAACACGTTGCGCGAGGCGTAGTCGCCCAGTGCCACCGGGTCCCAAGCCGGGTCTTTGGACGACAGGATGGTGAACAGCAGGAAGTTGGTGCGCGATTTGTCCACCCGCACGCCCTGCTGCGTCACCGCCGAGGGCAGGCGCGGCGCGGCTCTACCCAGGCGGTTTTGCACGTCCACCTGCGCCAGGTCGGCATTGGTGCCGGGCTGGAAGCTCAGCGTGATGGTGCCCGTGCCGTTGGCCTGCGCCACCGATTCCATGTAAATCAACCCAGGCGAGCCGTTCATCTCGCGCTCGATGACGGCCAACACCGCGTCCTCCAGCGTCTGCGCCGACGCACCGGGGTAGGTGGGGGGCCACCGGCGGGTACTGCGAAATGGGCAACTGGGTGATGGACACCGCGCCCAGCACCATCACAAACAGCGCGATCACCCACGCAAAAATGGGACGGTCGATGAAAAACTTGGCCATGTTGCAGACCCTTTACTTGGCTGCAGCGGCAGGCGCGGGGGCAGACGCAGGTGCGGGTGCCGTACTTGGCGCTGTGGCACCGGCAGCCGCCGCTTTGGGGGCGGTACCAGGTGCCTGCCAGGGCACGGCCTTCACTGGCGCGTCGCCACGCAGCTTCTGGAAGCCATCCACCATCACCTGCTCGCCGGCCTTCAGGCCGTCCAGCACCACCCAGCGGCCGCCCTGCTGCGCACCCAGCTTCACGGGGCGGGGGCTGACCTTGCCTTCGGTGTCCACCACCATCACGCTGTCGCCCTTGGGGCTGCGGGTGACGGCCTGTTGCGGCAATGCAATGGCGTCGCTGGCCTGGGCCTGCACCAGGCGCACGCGCACGTACAGGCCGGGCAACAGGCGGCCACCGGGGTTGGGCACCTCGGCGCGCAACGTCACCTGGCCACTGGTGGGGTCCACCGTCAGGTCGCTGAACAGCAGCTTGCCGGGTTGGGGGTGTTCGGTGCCGTCTTCCAACACCACCTTCACGGCGGCGGCTTGTGTGCCGCTGCGCTTGAGCTGGCCGCTTTCCACGGCGCGGGCCAATGCCATGGCCTCGCTGGCCGACTGGGTGAAGTTGATGTAAAGCGGGTCGATCTGCTGCACCACCGCCATGGGCATGGTGTCGGTCTGCGCCACCAGCGCGCCCTCGGTCACGTTGGCGCGGCCCACACGGCCGGCAATGGGCGCGATCACGTCGGCGTAGCCCCGGTTGATGCTGGCGGTTTGCACGGCGGCTTTTGCCAGGGCCAGGTCGGCGTCGGCCTGCTTCACGGCCAGCTCGGCATTGGTGGCTTCCTGCTCACTCACGGCCTTGTCGGCCACCAGCGGGCGCAGCCGGGCCCATTGGGCCTGGGTTTGGGCCACTTGCACCTCGGCCTTGGCCTGCTGGGCGCGGGCGCTGGCCAGCACAGCTTCATAGGGCGCCGCATCGATGCGGAACAGCTGCTGCCCGGCCCTGACCGCGCTGCCTTCGGTGAACAACCGCTGCTGCACGATGCCTGTGGCCCGTGCCCGCACCTGCGCCACCCTCGAAGCCTCCAGCCGCCCGGGCAACTCGGTCACCAGATCCAACGCGCCGGGTTGAACCGTGATCACGCCCACCTGGGCGGGTGGCGGGGCAGACCCTGGACCACCGGGTACGCCCGCGGGCTTGTCGCCTCCGCCGCAGGCAGACAACAGAAACGCGCTGCCCAGCAGTGCGGCGATCAGGGTGGCGGTGGCAGAGGGGGCCATGGCGGGGGTTCTGTGGGGCATGGTGTTAGCAGGTGCGATCAAACGGTAGCCGGTGATGGTAAACACACGTTGTTATGGGTAGGTAAAGCATGGGTAAAAAGACTAGGCCGACCCGTTCAACGCCATGATGACCCGCGTGGCACTGCCGCTGGAGGAAGCGGTGCAAAACTCTGCACCAGATCAGCCCGCCTCAGGTTGCCCGCTTCAGCGCCTGATCGATGCCTTGATGGGCGCGTTGCGCGCCAATGTGAACGCCCTGCTAACCCGGCGAGTTATTGCCATTGCCACTCACGAGGTGGAATAACTGGACAAGTTGCGGGGGGGCGAGCGGCGGCTGGACATCATGCACGGCATCTTGGCCGCGACCACCGAAGGTGCTGGAAGCCACGGGGGCACACACTACCCACCCGTTACCGATGACTGCACGCAACGCTGCTCTTGGGCTGAACCTGCTGGTAGGCAGGCCTGATCAAGATATGCCTGCTAGACCCAGAAGAGTTTGACTTGGAAGCGGTCCGCAAACCCGCACTGCACAAACACCTGCCCGGGTTGGGACTGGCTGTGGACTAAACATGTTCATTGAGCCGGGGCGAGCACCACTTGCTTTAGCCAATCAACGACTTGCCCCACCGCAACGTCAGGCGTATTGACATGACCGGCATCCACCACCAAGTACCGACTCAATGGGTGAGCCGGCGCCTTCGCGTAAATGAATGCTTCACCAAGACGGTAAAGCGGGTCTCCCGTACCGATCACCCAGAGAAATGGCACAGGCTTCTTGAACTCACTGACAGTTTTGGGCATGTGCCCCAAGCCGTTGGGGTCGAAATAACTCCACAACGACACAGCAGACATACGGATACTTTCCCGCCGCCCTTGGTTCAAGTCATCCATGGTCACGGTCTCTTCGCCCTTGCCCTGTGCAACCAAGTCGCGAGCCTTGTCAACCGCATCCTTGCCAATACCTTGTGAGTAGCTGTACTGGGGCGAATGGCCTGCTGCAAGCGCAATCACGGCATCGGCATCGCCTTTGGTGGCCATGTAGGCCATTGCAGCGTTGGCCCCAAAACTGTGACCCGCCACTACCACCACGCGGTAGCCTTCTGACCGAAAAGCGCTCACCACTTTGGAAATTTCATCCAGTGCAACGGCATAGGGCTGGTCATAACCTCTGCGCTGAGCCCACGGCATTTCAATCGACTTGTATGTGCATACCGGATCAAGTCGCCGGCCAAAATGCGTCATGTCATGCGGGTTGCGCCACTTGCCATGCATCAACACCACTGCACAGTTCTTGTCACCGGCATGGACTGCAGGAGAAAAGGCCAATTGCCAAGCGAAAAACGTCATCACGAGTAGTCTCAGCATGCATCCCTCCTCAGATCGTTGAAAGTTTCCGAAGTTGCCCAAAATGCAGGCCGTTTCGGACAAAAGAACGGGCAAAAGTGAGGCAGCAATCAAACCGTCGCTGCTTGTGAAGATCCCGCGTGGTTATTGGTGCAGGTTGAAAAACTCGATCATCCTGCGCGTGGCGTCTGCAGTAACTGCAGCGTCGTACCTGTATGTCATGGTCTCACCCGAGTTCAACTGAAAGACATGTCCCTGATGCTCTGCCTTGTCCCATGCATGGGTCGTGTTCGGATAGACATGCCATTCCACCGGTTTTCCTTGCTTCTTCATCTCTTCCAACAAGGGGAAGCAAAGTGACGGGGGAGCCTCAATGTCTTGTTCTGCCATCAACATGAGAAGTGGGCGATCGCTGTCTTCACTGAGGGTTTGAATCTTCGAGCCAATCGCCCCGCTGAACGCCCCCCCCAGGCCGCATGACGCATAGTTGGCCACGGTGGCACGGAAACGGTACGAGGAATTGAATTGCCTTGCCCCTTCAGGACTGGCCAGCATCGCAGAGGCATACCCGCCCAACGAATACCCAGTCTGATAAATCCGATCTCTCTTGATGTAGGCCAGTTGCTGTAGTGCGGCAAGCGCTGCATAGGCATCTTTTGCTGACTCCGCCGGCGTGACTGAAGACGCGTTATTGGCAATGTTTCGCGGACCATACGTGTCAACGATGACTACAGCAAAACCCGCTGAGATCAGCTCTTTGGCATGCACCAACAAATGCGGGCTGATTCCCTTGGTGTGACTGATAACCACTGCTGGAAACGGCCCGGGCGCTTCAGGTGTAAAGACCCGGTTTGCCATGCTGTGCTCGCTGGTGAAAAACCCCAGGTGACGTTGCACTGGGTCAACCACCAAAGGAGGCAACGACGTGTGCCAACGGACATCTTTCATGCCAACCGTGGACGCGCTCTGGTAGCCGCAAAACTCCCGAACTTTTTCACCCGCCTTCATTCCAGCAGGGAAAGGATCTTTGATCCTGCGGGACTCCATCAAAGGCATCACTTCTTTGATCACGATCCCTTTGATGTGCTTCACTCGGTCTTCGACTGTTCCATCGGTCGGACACAATTTGCCCTTGTCCGGATTCGATCGAAGAACATTCTCAAAGATCAACTGGCCTTCGGTTTCGACATTGGCATGAGCCACCCCCGACAGGGCGCACGCACAGGCAACGCCGAAAACAGTCCACAAGCGCGCAGTCATAACGATTCAAAAAAGTGCCGAATTCGCATCAACCCTTTGTGCATTCCATACCAATCTTCATGCCAGCCATACCGCCAACTTGCCGGGGATTGCCAGAGACCTTGCCAGACCTAACCAGGTCGGGCATTGCATCCGTCACAGCTTGCCGAATACCCGCCTCCCCTTTCTGGCACAGTTCTTTGGCGTCAGGGTTTTTTGCCCTGACTGCATCAATCACGGCCTGAACGGAGGCGTCGTCCTGTGAAAAGGCTGGAGCCAACATAGCCATGCCAACCATCATCGCGAATGCGTACTTTTTCATGAGACACCCTTGGTTTACGTGAGAAGACATATGAGAAGCACCCCATTGACTGGTGGCACATTGCGGTTCAGCTTAGTCCGACATGCAGAGCTAGTCAAACACGTCAAGTCTCAGCTCAACACCACGCTCGACAAGCGGCGGCGGTAGGTGGCCACGGTGGGGTCTTCGGGGGGAATCTGGCCCTCGGCCACTTTGGGCTTGGGCGGCTCGATGATGTCCAGAATGGCCACGTAGGTTTTGCGCGCCAGGTCGCTGTTCCAGGTTTTGTCGCGCATCAGGATTTCGAGCAGCTCGTCCATCGCATCGGTCCAGCGTTGCTCGGCCATGCGCAGTTGCACGATGCCGAAGCGGGAGTCGAAGTCGCGTTTGCTGGCGGTGATTTTCGAAAGAAATTCGGCCTCAGCGCTTGGCTGGTCTGCATGGTGTGCTACAGCATCCAGCGCTTTGATCCAGTGGTTCAGTGAGTCCAGCTTGCGCACGCCGGCCGCTTTGGCAATGACCGGGGCAAACGCCACTTTGGCCTCGTCTTCCAGGCCCATTTCCAGCAGCAGCTTCACCAGGTCAAAGCGGGCGTCGTCGTTGTTGGGGTCGGTTTCCACGGCCTGATGCAGCTTGGCCAGCGCGGTTTCCACGTCACCGTCGTCAAGCGCTTGCAGGGCTTCGTCTTCCTCAATCTGGGCTTCCAGTTCGTTTTCAGCGGGGAGGTGTTTGTCCAGAAACGCCTTCACTTGGCCCTCGGGCAGCGCGCCCATGAAGCCATCAACCGGTTTGCCGCCCACCATCAGCACACAGGTGGGAATGCTGCGGATGCCAAAGGCACCGGCCAACTCCTGCTCGTCATCGGAATTGATTTTGACCAGCTTGAAGCGGCCGTTGTAGGCGGTCTCGACCTTTTCCAGCACAGGCCCGAGCGATTTGCAGGGGCCGCACCAGGGGGCCCAGAAGTCCACCAGCACAGGGGTTGTCATGGAGGCTTCGACCACCTCGGTTTCAAAATTGGCAACGGTCACATCGATCATGGCAAAGCACCTGGCTGTGGATGGATAACTGAGAAAAACGGGGCAAAAAGTAGAATGGCGACTTTACCGGAAGCGCCTCACGGCCGTCCGTCTGCCATCGCCCCGAGCGCCCTGCCGGGCCACCCGCCCCTCTGTTGCCATGACCGAACACGCCAACCCCGCTTCCAACGTCTCTCCCATCCAGATCGGGGTGGTCATGGGCTCCAGCAGCGATTGGGACACCATGCAACACGCGGTGGACATCCTGCAGCAGTTTGGCATTGCCCACGAGGCCCGAGTGGTGTCGGCCCACCGCATGCCCGACGACCTGTTTGCCTACGCCGAGAGCGCCGGGCCGCGCGGCCTGACAGCCATCATTGCCGGGGCGGGCGGTGCCGCCCACCTGCCGGGCATGCTGGCCGCCAAAACCACCGTGCCCGTGCTGGGCGTGCCCGTGGCCAGCCGTCACCTGCAAGGTGTGGACTCGCTGCACAGCATCGTGCAAATGCCCAAAGGCATTCCGGTGGCCACGTTTGCCATTGGCAACGCCGGGGCTGCCAACGCGGCGCTGTTTGCCGTGGCCATGCTGGCAGGACACGACCCCGCGCTGCAAGCCCGCTTGCAAGCCTTCCGCACCGCTCAGACCGAGGCCGCCCGCGCCATGGTGGTGCCGCCGCTACTCTGATACGACTGAAAGCTCAAGAATTCATTCCCAGGGAGAGGGCGCATGACAAATACAAATCTGGTGCAGTTGGGTGTGATGGAAAAGGTGGGGCTGAAAGACATTTGGCCCGGTGAAGCCACCCACTTCACGCCCTGGTTGGCTCAGAACCTTGAACACTTGGGCAAGGCACTGGATATGGACTTGCAACTGGAGTCCACCGAGGTATCTGCTGGGGATTTCAGCGCAGACATCGTTGCTCTGGATTTATCCACCAACCGCAAGGTCATCATTGAAAACCAATATGGCAATACCGATCACAGGCACCTGGGCCAGTTGATGACTTATTGTGCTGTGCTGGATGCCGACGTGGTGGTGTGGATTGCCGAAACGATCCGGTCCGAACACAAAGCGGCCCTGGACTTTCTGAACCTGAATCTGAAAGAAAGTCTTAGCCTGTACGCGGTGGAGGCATCTGCGGTTCGGGTCGATCAGTCCAACCCGGCATTCATGTTGTCGGTAGTCTCCAGGCCCAACGAAAACCGCGCCCCTGACATAGGCCCACAAACGTCCGAGACACAAGAGAAGTACCGAAGTTATTTTCAAGTTTTGATCGACGAACTGCGTGAGAAACATAAGTTCACCAATGCTAGGGCTGGACAACCACAAAACTGGTACGCCTTTTCGTCAGAAAATTCCAAAATTTTCAAGTACGGAACTAACTTCACCAACAACGGAAAAGTTCGTGTCGAGATTTACATCGACAGCGGAGATAAGACTCAGAACGAAGCCATTTTCGATGCGCTTTTGGCCAGACAGCCAACCGTTGAAGCCGAACTGGGCCACCCCCTGACTTGGGAACGTGTTGACAACAAGCGCTTCTGCCGTGTTGCCGCATACCGCGATGGGGGCATTGATGCCGATTCAGAAACTCTTGCCGCGATTCGCACTTGGACAGTTGACGAACTCTTGAAATTCAAGAAGGTATTTCCTGGCCATCTCCAAGCTGTTTTGTCCACCCTTGGTCTTTAAAACCAGTGACTCTCGTACTTTTATGCGTCAACCACTTCTTCCCGGTAGCACCTCTGACCGAGGCCAACAACTCACGCTGGGCGTGATGGGTGGTGGCCAGTTGGGCCGCATGTTTGTGCACTCGGCACAGGCCATGGGCTATTTCACGGCCGTGCTAGACCCCGATCCGGCCAGCCCCGCCGGGCGCGTGAGCCACTATCACATCCAAACCGCCTACGGAGACGAGCAAGGCCTGGCCCAGCTCATGCAGCGGTGCGACGCCATCACCACCGAGTTTGAAAACGTGCCCGCCCCGGCGCTGATGACACTGGCCGCCCACCGCCCCGTGGCCCCCGGCGCCAACGCCGTGGCCGTGGCGCAAGACCGGGTGAAAGAGAAAGCCCTGTTCGTGGCCTGTGCCGCCGACAGCGGGGTGAACCCCGCGCCCTATGCCTCCATCACCACCCCTGAACTGCTGGCCGCCGTGCCCGCCAGCCTGTTGCCCGGCATCTTGAAGACCAGCACCTTGGGCTACGACGGCAAAGGCCAGGTACGGGTGACCAACCGCGAGGAACTGGCCGCCGCCTGGGACCAACTGGGCCGCGTGCCCTGCGTGCTGGAACAAATGCTTCCGCTGGTGGCCGAGTGGACGGTGCGTGTGTGCACTTCCCCGTGCAGCGCAACCTGCACCGCGACGGCATTCTGTCCGTGACCGAGGTTTATGAAGAAAATATGCCTCCAGCGCTTAGCAGTAAAGCAGTGGCAGCTGCGAAATTCATTGCAAGTCACCTGCACTACGTGGGCGTGTTGTGTGTGGAGTTTTTTGTGGTGGACGACGGCAGCGCCGACGGCGCGCTGGTGGTGAACGAAATGGCCCCCCGCCCCCACAACAGCGGGCACTACACCCAAAACGCCTGCACCCTGTCGCAGTTTGACCTGCAGGTGCGCGCCATGGCCGGACTGCCCTTGGTGCAGCCGCGCCAGCACAGCCCTGCCGTCATGCTCAACCTGCTGGGCGACCTGTGGTTTGCGGCGGATGGCAGTGAACGCTCCCCCGCGTGGGACGCCGTGCTGGCCCTGCCCGGCACGCACTTGCACCTGTACGGCAAGCTTCAAGCCCGCCGGGGCCGCAAGATGGGCCACCTGAACATCACCGCCGCCACGGCAGAACAGGCTCGCACCACCGCGCTGCAGGCCTGTGCGCTGCTGGGCCTGCCACCGTTCTGAGCCACCGTCTGCCGTTGCCTGCCTTGCCCCACCCGCCATGCATCGCCTGCTGACACCAGAGAGCGACCGCCCCGGCACGGATGACCCTGCCGTGCAAGCCGCTGCCGGGCAACTGGCACGGGGCGCACTGCTGGGCCTGCCCACCGAAACGGTGTACGGGCTGGCGGCCGATGCATGCCAGGCAGAAGCCGTGCAGCGCATTTTTGCCGCCAAAGGTCGCCCGGCCGACCACCCGCTGATCGTGCACCTGCCGCCGCAGTGGGAGGCAGGTGTGGCGTATTTCGCTGCCGACGTGCCCGCATTCGCACGCGCCCTGATGCAAACGTTCTGGCCCGGGCCGCTGACCATCATCGTGCCTCGCCAACCCGACGTGGCCGCCGCCGCCGCCGGTGGACAGTCATCCGTGGGGCTGCGCTGCCCTGCACACCCAGTGGCGCAAGCGGTGCTGCAGGCAGCCCAAACCAAAGGGGTTATGGGCGTGGCTGCACCCAGTGCCAACCGCTTTGGCCGCGTTAGCCCCACCACCGCACAGCATGTGGTGGCCGAATTTGAAGCCCTGGGCGGTGAAGAAGTGCTGGTGCTCGACGGCGGTGCCTGCGCAGTGGGCATCGAGTCCACCATCGTTGACGCCACCCGGGGCCACCCGGTGCTGCTGCGCCCCGGCATGTTGACCCCCGCCCAACTCGAAGCCGCCTGCGGCCAGCCCGTGCGCCTGCCGCACGAGGTGGACGGCCTGCCCGCGCCGCGTGCCTCGGGCACGCTCGAATCGCACTACGCACCCAATGCCCGCGTGCGCCTGATGGACGCCAAGGCTCTGCAACAGGCGCTGGACCTGCTGGGGCCTGACGTGCCGGCGGGCCGCATCGCGGTGTACGCGCCGCAGCGCCCGCGCCAGGCGGGCATTGCCTGGCACGCCATGCCCTCACACGCAAGCGACTGCGCGCATGAACTGTTTGCCGTGCTGCGCACGCTCGACGCACAGGGCGTTGCCCTGATTTGGGTGCAAACCCCGCCCGACCTGCCTGAGTGGCAGGGTGTGCGCGACCGCTTGCAGCGCGCCGCCGCCTAAGATAGAACCCTTTGCTTGCCCGAACGAATTCCCGGAGCCACCTGCCATGACCGTCAGTCACACGCCTTCTTCCCTACAGACCACAGGCACCGTCCTGAGCCGCCGCACGCTGCTGCGTGTGGGTGCTGCCACGGGCCTGACCACAGTGGTCGGCAGTGCAGGCTTGCTGGCCGGTTGTGGCAGCGGCGACATTGTGTCGGCCCTCACGCCCTCACGGTTCATCTCGTTTGGTGACGGCCTGAGCGACGTGGGCCAGGGCGGCACACGCTACACCATCAATGACGGCACCGTGAACACCTGGGCCGACCGCATGGCCAGCCGCTACGGCATGACCCTCACTGCGCAAGCGTCCGGTGGCCAAGGCTATGCCCAGGGCCACGCCCCCACACAAGCGCTGCCCAGGACACTCACCGCCCAGATCGATGCATTTGTGGCCACTCAGACCCTGGGCGCCAACGATGTGGTGCTGATCAACCTGCCCATGGCTGACGTGCTGAGTGCCATGGCGGCCGTGAAGGCGGGAACCCTGACCGCGGATGCGGCGCTGTTGCAAGTGGACACCGTGGGCCGTGCCCACGCCACGCAGGTCAAGCGCTTGCTGGCTGCAGGTGCCAAATACGTGGTGGTGCTGGGGGTGTACCACCTCGGCACGTCACCGTTCGCCATTGCACAAGCCCAGGTGGATCTGGCCACCAGCCTGGCCCAAAAACTCAACGACGCCTTCAAGACCGATGCCGTCAACCTGGGGGCCAACCTGCTGTTTGTGGACACCGCTTTCCTGGTCAACCGCAACGTGTTGACAGGCCCAAGTTATGGGTTTTCGAACATCAACACCGCCATCTGCACCACGGCGGATGCGTCCACCTGCAACAGCAGCACACTCATTGCCGGACACAGTATGTGTTTGCCGACGGCATCCACCTCACCCCGGCATGCAACCAGCAGTTGGGCGACTACGCGTACGACCAACTGCGCGCGCGCTGGTAAGCGATTTGCAGTTGACTGCGCCCGCTCAGCGGTAGCGCAGCTTCATCACCAAAATGCCGCTGGCCAGTGCCAGCGTCACGGCGTTGGCCACCACCACGGGCCACGCGCCCAGCATCAGCCCATACACCAGCCAGGCTGCCACGCCGGTGGTGAACACGCTGTACATGCCCAACGAAATGCCGCTCACGTCCTTGGTCTTGAAGGTGAGCCATGCCTGGGGAATGAAACTGGCAGTGGTCAGCGTGGCGGCAACAAAGCCAATGAGTTCGGTGGCAGACATGTGGGCGATGCAATAAATCAAGGCGATTGAGAAGCGGCCCACTCTAACAGCGCGTCCATCACGGGGCGGGCCTGTGGAGCATTGGCGTGGTTGACGATGCCCACCACCACCAGATCACGCCCGTTACGGGCCTGCACATAACCCGCTACGGCCACCACGTCGCGCAGGGAGCCGGTTTTGATGCGGGCGTTGCCCAGGGCCAGCTTCATCACGCCGCGCTGTCCCATGCGCGCGGCCGTGCCGTCGACACCCGCCACGGGCAGCGACTGGCGCAGCATGTCTGCACTCGGATGGTTGGCCGCGTCGCGCAACAG
>JAIFMP010000011.1 GCA_020048405.1 Hydrogenophaga sp. | reverse complement strand
GCACAGGGTTCGCCTTCAGGCGGATTTTCATCTGGTCCACAACTTTGAAGAAGTTGGCACCGGTGCGGTCCATCTTGTTCACAAAGGCCAAGCGAGGCACTTTGTATTTGTTGGCCTGGCGCCAAACGGTTTCAGACTGGGGCTGTACGCCACCCACAGCGCAATACACCATGCAAGCGCCGTCCAGCACGCGCATGGAACGCTCGACTTCAATGGTGAAGTCAACGTGTCCGGGGGTGTCGATGATGTTGAAGCGGTGCTCGGGGAAAGAACCGTCCATGCCCTTCCAGAAGCAGGTAGTGGCAGCGGACGTGATGGTGATACCGCGTTCCTGCTCTTGCTCCATCCAGTCCATGGTGGCGGCACCGTCGTGCACTTCACCGATTTTGTGGTTCACACCGGTATAGAACAGGATGCGTTCTGTGGTGGTGGTTTTGCCCGCGTCGATGTGGGCAGAGATACCGATGTTGCGGTAGCGCTCAAGGGGCGTATTGCGTGCCATGAAAATTCTCCGTGAATGACGTACAAAGCCCGCCACCCCTCTTCAGGGCGCGGGCTTGCTTCTGACAAGTTAGCAGGTCGGGATGACGGCTGCGTGAATCAGAAGCGGAAGTGACTGAATGCCTTGTTGGCTTCTGCCATGCGGTGCACTTCGTCACGCTTCTTCATGGCACCGCCACGGCCTTCTGTGGCCTCGATCAACTCGTTGGCCAAGCGCAGGGCCATGGATTTTTCACCGCGCTTGCGGGCGGCTTCTTTGATCCAGCGCATAGACAGGGCCAGGCGACGAACAGGGCGCACTTCAACGGGCACCTGGTAGTTGGCACCACCCACGCGGCGGGATTTCACCTCCACCATGGGCTTCACGTTGTTGATGGCCACGCTGAAGGCCTCGACCGGGTCTTTGCCGGTTTTCTTTTCAATTTGCTCCAAGGCACCGTAGATGATGCGCTCGGCGACGGCACGTTCATGAACTTGGACAGCTCGACATTGCCGAACTTGGGATCCGGCAGGATTTCACGTTTAGGGACTTCGCGACGACGTGGCATTTTTTAACCTCTGTTGCTTCAGTTGGCGGTTTTTCAACCACCGCGAGAGACCAATGATTGGCAGGACTCTCACTTACTCGACCCGACACCACACGGCATCTGGAGGGTCACTTCGTTTGATCCGGCTTGCCGGCCAGTCAAACACCGAATGGGCACTTGCGCACCCGATACCTGCAAACCCGTGGCTTATTTGGCCTTGGGACGCTTGGCACCGTACTTGGAACGGGACTGCTTGCGGTCTTTCACGCCTTGCAGATCCAAAGAGCCGCGCACGATGTGGTAACGCACACCGGGCAAGTCTTTGACACGACCACCGCGCACCAGCACCACAGAGTGCTCTTGCAGGTTGTGGCCTTCACCGCCGATATAAGAGATGACCTCGAAACCGTTGGTCAGGCGCACTTTGGCAACCTTACGCAAAGCGGAGTTAGGCTTCTTGGGAGTGGTGGTGTACACGCGGGTGCAAACACCACGGCGCTGGGGGCAGTTTTCCATCGCGGGGCTCTTGGATTTGGTCTTTTCGACCTCCCGCCCGTGGCGAATCAGTTGATTAATGGTTGGCATAAGTTACCTAGCTTAACGTCCCTAAACGTTTGAAAAAGCGAAAACGCAAACCTCTCGGAAAATTCCGAAAAGCCCTCGAATATATCACCGGACCCGAAACCGCACAAGGCAAATATCAAAGCGTCACTTTATCCACAAACGAATCGCATCCCAGGCTCGACCCAAAATGCCCGCCTCGGCCACGGTTTCCAGCACTTGCAGTGGCACTTCGGCCACCACCGTGCCATCGGCCTGAGACACCTTCAGCACGCCCAATGACTGGCCCTGTTGAAAGGGTGCGACCAATGGGTCGGGCCTGACAACCTCGGTCTTGAGCTGGCGGGCCGTGCCTGCTGGCACCGAAACGACCACACCTTCGGGCAAGCCCAGCTTGACGGTGGGCGATTTGCCTTTCCAGACATCGGGCTGGGCCACAGGCTCGCCCACCTTCACCAAGCGCACGGCTTCGTACGCGGTGTAACCCCAGTTGAGCAATTTCTGGCTCTCTGCAGCGCGCACGTTTTCGCTGGATGCGCCCAACAGCACACTGATCAGGCGACGCTGACCCGCAGGCCCTTCGCCAAGCGTGGGCACGTTGCGGCGCGCCGTGGACACCAGGCAGTAACCCGCTGCACTGGTGTGCCCGGTTTTGAGACCGTCCACCGTTGGGTCCCGGAACAACAGCAGGTTGCGGTTGGTTTCGTTGGAAGCAGGCGTGCCAGGGTAGCGGTAGCGCTGGATGGCGTAGTACGGCACGTAGTCCGGGAAGTCCTTCATCAGGCGGGTGGCCAGTGTGGCAAGGTCACGGGCCGTGGTGGTGTGGCCAGGCTCGGACAGCCCTTCCGGGTTGCGGAACTGGGTGCTGTTCATGCCCAGGGCTTTGGCCTGGCTGTTCATCATTTCAACAAAGCGCTCAACGGTACCGCCCACTCCCTCAGCCAGAACAACCGTGGCGTCGTTGCCCGATTGCACGATCATGCCTTTGAGCAGGTCTTCCACTGGCACCTGCATCTTGGGGTCTATGAACATGCGGGATCCGGGCATCTTCCAGGCCCGTTCGCTGACAGGCAGGGTTTGGTTCAACGCCAGCTTTTTGGCCTTCAGCGCGTCAAACGCCAGATAAGCCGTCATCAGTTTGGTGAGCGACGCAGGCTCAACAGACATGTCTGGGTCTTTGGCGGCCAGCACCTGGGCGCTGGTCACGTCGTACAGCAAATACGCCTTGCCAGCGATTTCAGGAGGCACCGGCACTTGTGCGGCAGCAGCAGCGCAGAAGAGTGGCAAGGCCAGGGCCGCAGCCCAACGAACGGGAGAGAAGTTCAACACATCAACTTTCGGTGACAGAAAAAATGAAACGCGATCAGACCGCGCGGAAGGCAAATCAATGAAACGACAACTCAACCACCGATGTGCCGCACCGCCAGAGCCTTGAGCAAGGGCAACTGCCCGTGAAAAAAGTGCCCCATGCCGGGCAATACCATCACCGGCAAATGCTGGGGGCGCGCCCAGTTCAGCACATCAGTCAGTGGCACGGTGTCGTCGGCCTCGCCGTGGATGACCATCGTGCGGTCATGAAGTTCAGCCGCCACGGGAGCCACCTCGAAACGGCTTGCCGCTGTGCCGACCAGCAGCAAACGGTGTATATCGCGATTGGTTTGCAGCGCTTGCACCGCGTGCGTGGTGACAAACGCGCCAAAAGAAAACCCAGCCAAGCACAGCGACCCGTGCGGGGACTGCGATTGAACCACCGCCAGCAAGTCGGCCAGTTCGCCACGACCGGCGTCGTGCTCGCCCGTGCTTTGACCCACGCCTCGGAAATTGAACCGCACCGCCTTCCAGCCCTGCTGTACAAAGGCTCGTGCCAGGGTCTGCACCACTTTGTTACCCAAGCTGCCACCAAACAACGGGTGCGGGTGCGCCACCACAGCGACGCCCTTGGGAGTACCAGATGGCGAATCCACCGCCAACTCCAACGTGCCGGCTGGACCCGATATCAACACCACCTGGGTTTGAGAGTTCATGGATGTAGCAAGCTAATGAATACCATCAAGCAGTAGAGCCGAAAAATGACGATAAATCAACGCCCCACACCGGGGGGCGTGAGCAAACGTTCCACCACCACGCCACCCGCCAGGTGCGACGACACGATTTCGTCGATGTCTGCTTTGTCCAGGTAGGTGTACCAAACCGCCTCGGGGTACACGACGGCAATGGGGCCGCCGGCACACCGGTCGAGGCACCCCGCACGGTTGACGCGGACCTTGCCTGCGCCCAACAAACCTTGGGCTTTGGCCTGCGCTTTGCAGTGTTCGAACGCATCCAGCGCGGCGTGGTTGGCGCAACATTCGTTGGCGCCTTCCCGCTGATTGGTACAGAAAAAGATGTGGCGCTCGTAGTACGAGGCTGCGGGGGGTGTGGCGAAGGTACTCATGCCCTGATTTTAGGAGGGCTGTGTCCGAGCGAATTCAAGGCAGGTTTCTTCGCGTGGCTTGCACCAGTGCATGCACCAGCGACGCAAAAGGCCACAGCCAGCCCAGCCATTGGGTCAACCCATGAAACCGGATGAAGCGCCCCTGAGCCCAAATGTCCAGCGATTCGGCCAGATAGGGGCTCAGTGGCGCGCGGTTGAGCAAGGTCAACGCGCTGACCAGCAACACCACCAGCCACACCACACAAGCCCTGCGCGAGGCACGCAACAACAACAAACCACCCAGCGCCGCGAAGCACAACGCAGCACCCACTGGTGGTGTGAGCCAAGCCCAGGCATGTGCGGGTCCGTAGGTCAGGGCGTTGGATAGCCCCGTCCACCAGATTCCACCGCCCAGCACAGCACTGCACCACACCGCACGGTGCCAACGCACACGCAACACGCTGTATCCCAATACACACGGCACCAACAGGGACAAAGCGATGCACACCGTCTGCGCAGCCCACGTCAATGGCGCAGACACCTGGGTGGGCATAGGCCACCAAGCGGCCCCTGGCGTGTCCACCAGCAAACGGGCCACTGCCAGCTCAAAGGGCTCCCACACCTGGCCAAGCCCGAATGGCAATGAGGCGGGGTACAACAGTGCCAGTGGCCACAAACCGATCAGCACCAGCGCACCATGGGCATCGGGCACAAACCAACGTGTGCGCACCCGCTGCCAATGGGCCAACAGACCCCGCCGCGCCAGGCCAAACGCCAGCCCAGCCCCCAGCCCACCCCCCACTGAGTTCAAGGCCCAATCCACGTTAGAAGGCACACGATTGGGCAGGTACACCTGCATGGTTTCCAGCGCCAGCGACACGATGGCGGGCAACACATAGGCCGCCGCACGCGTGGCGCCCCCACCCTCCGAACGCAAGACGGTGACCGCCAGCAAAAAGCCAAAAGGGACATAGCCCACCAAATTGCTGAACACGTCGAAGGCCAGCCAATAGCGGGGTAGCGGCGCGACAACAAAGGCAAAGGGATTGCCCCCCTGTACCCGCCAACCCGTGAAGGGATACAGGCTGGCATACACCACCAACGCACCGAAAAGCCAGACCAGCGGCCAGGCCAAGGTGCGGCGCGTCATGGCAGCATCAGAATGGCTTGACCACCACCAAGCACACCACCACCACCAGCATGATGACCGGTGCCTCGTTGAACCAGCGGTACCACACGTGGCCTCGCCGGTTGTGCCCCGCCAAAAACTTCTTCAGCATGACATTGCAAGCGTGGTGGTATCCCAGCACCAGCGCCACCAGCGCCAACTTGGCGTGCATCCAGCCGTTACCCGGGCCCCAGCCAATGCCGTAGCCCGCCCACAACCACAAACCAAGCGCCACGGCAGGCACCATCAGGATGTGTGTGAACCGCATGAGCTTGCCAGCCATCAGCAGCAAGCGCTCGCGCTCAGCGCCACTGCCCTCGGGCACCATGGCCAGGTTCACGAAGATGCGTGGCAGGTAAAACAGCCCGGCAAACCAGCTGGCCACGAAGACGATATGAAACGATTTGACCCACAACATGCTGCGCAGTTTAGCCCGCCAAGGAGGCCACTGCGTAAGTGAAACCGGATCGAGTGGGGCGAGGAGTGACTCCCTCAGCCCACTGACACCACCTCACATGCAATTCCGCATCAGGCGGTTCAAATGGAAGTTGAGAGGTATGGCGGGCTCCCTCAGCAAAATGTGTGCATACAGCGTGCACTAGGCGTTGCGTGCTGTTTTTGGCTATGGGGATTTTGCTGGCCAGTTGCGCTGCCACGCAATGCCCCAGAAACTGACGTTTACATGGTCGCTCAACCGCATTCTTGGCGTCGTTCACGAGTGAGCGAGTAGAGGACTTTCACCTCCAAGCAAGTGCGCCCAGCCGGGCGCACCCAAAAAAAAGCCCGGCCAAAGGGCCGGGCTGCAATGCCTTTTTGCTGTCACACTCCAAGGCACCCGCTCAGGGAGGAAAAGCGGGAGATCGTCCAGAGACGACCCGAGCGGATTCTAACCACAGCAGAACGCGCATCACAAGGCACCGCGTTGAAAAAACGCAAAATAAATCGCTGCCACGCATTTTTATCACTTTCTGGCTCGGCTGGTCGCTTCGGTTTTTGCCACAATGGTCGCATGAACATGCCCGCCCAACTCCCCGCCTTCCCTGCCACGCGCCCACGCCGCCTGCGCCGCGACGCATTCACCCGAAACCTGGTGCGCGAGCACTCCCTCACATGCAGTGACCTTATCTACCCAGTGTTTGTGCTGGAAGGCCAGGGCCGCCGCGAAGCGGTCGGCTCCATGCCAGGGGTCGAGCGACTGAGCCTGGACCTGCTGCTGCCCGTGGCTGAAGACTGCGTGAAGCTGGGCATTCCGGTGATGGCGCTGTTCCCGGTGATCAGCCAGCATCTGAAAACCCCCGACGGCATCGAAGCCACCAACCCCGACGGTCTGGTGCCCACCGTGGTGCGGGCGCTGAAAAAAGAGTTTCCCGATCTGGGCGTGATGACCGATGTGGCTCTGGACCCCTTCACCAGCCACGGTCAGGACGGCCTGCTGGACGAGGACAACTACATCATCAACGACGCCACCGTCGAGGTGCTGGTGCAGCAGGCGCTGACCCAGGCCGAAGCAGGCGTGGACATCGTTGCCCCCAGCGACATGATGGACGGTCGCATCGGTGCCATCCGCACCGCACTGGAAGCCAAGGGCCATGTGCACACCCGCATCATGGCCTACAGCGCCAAGTACGCCAGCGCCTTCTACGGTCCGTTCCGCGACGCGGTAGGCTCGGCTGCCAACCTGGGCAAGGCCAACAAAAAGGTCTACCAGATGGACCCCGGCAACACCGACGAAGCGCTGCGCGAAGTGGCGCTGGACATTGCCGAGGGTGCCGACATGGTGATGGTCAAGCCCGGCATGCCCTACCTGGACGTGGTGCGCCGCGTGAAAGACCAGTTCCACATGCCCACCTTTGCTTACCAGGTGAGTGGCGAATACGCCATGCTGAAAGCCGCCGCCCAGAACGGCTGGCTGGACCACGACGCGGTGATGATGGAAAGCCTGCTGGCGTTCAAACGTGCCGGGGCCGATGGCGTGCTGACCTACTTCGCCCGAGACGCAGCGCGCCTGCTGCGCGGCTGACCCGGCACAGATCACCATGCGTGTGTTCACCGTTGGCACGGGCAGCGTGCAAGAAAGCGACACCCTGCCCACGCGCCTCCCCGACACAGGCTACGTGTGGATCGCCTGCGCGCGGCGGGAATTCGAAGTGGTACAGCACCAGATTCAGTCCGCCCTCACCACTCTGTGCAGCGGCCCGTTGGTGGATTTGCATGTGTCTGACCTGCTGAACAACCAACTGCCTTCGCACTACGACTACACCTCTCTGTACGACGTGGTGGTGTTTCGCCGCCTGGCCACCGGCCAGACCGACACCGACCTGACACGCCCCGGCGAACCCCTGCACGAAGCGCGCGAAGGCGTGCCACGCGCCCTCAAACGCGTCAACACCAGCCCCGTGGGATTTGCCATATTTGACCGCGTGTTGCTCAGCATTCACCCCGCCGAATGCAGCGTGCGCGATGCCTACGCGGAACGGCTGCTCAACGCCAACGCCACCGAGGCCCGCAATGCCGTTGCCCGGCTGCCGCCTGACCCGGCCGACATGATGCTGCGCATCGTCAACTCCATGGTGGACGGATACCTCGACCTGCGCCGCCAGCTCACGCGCGACCTCGACCGCTGGCAGGTGGAACTGCTCAAACCCCAGGGCCGCTTCAACAACTGGGCCTCCATGCTGGGCATGCGGCTGTCACTGCACCAACTCGACGAAATCTGCGAGGACCAGCGTGCCGCCATGCAAGACTGGATCGAAGCCGTGAAAACCTGGGAAGACCCGAGCACTCCCGAAGGCCGCCGTGACCGTGAACTGCTGATGGTGCGCAGCCGCGACGTCCTGGAGCACATCGAGCGCGTCATCCACCACGTCGATCGTCTGGAGCGCAGTGCTGAAACCGCCGTGCAAATGCACTTCAGCGTGCAGGGCAACCGCACCAACGACACGATGAAAACGCTGACCGCGCTCACGGCCATTTTCCTGCCGCTGAACCTGGTCACCGGGTTTTTTGGCATGAACTTCGAGTTTTTGCCCCTCATCCACCAGACCGACGGACTGTGGTGGGCCATTGCTGTGATGGGCCTGGTGGCCGGGGCACTGGGCCTCTTGTTCTGGCGCAAACGCTACCTCGCCAGCAATGCGCGCTGACACCCACCGCCCACACACCATGCACCATCCCCGCGTTCTGATCGTCACCGGCGCGTCGCGCGGCATCGGCGCGGCCACCGCACTGCTGGCGGCAACCGAAGGTTGGGCCGTGGCCGTGAACTACCACGCCAACTCCCTGGCAGCTGACGAAGTGGTGCGCCGCATACGCGCCCAAGGCGGGCGTGCCATGGCTGTGCAGGCAGATGTGGCCCACGAGGCAGACGTGTTGCGCATGTTCCAGCAGGTGGATGCCAAGCTCGGCACGTTGAACGGCCTGGTGAACAACGCGGGCGTGGTGGATGTGGCCGCCCGCGTGGACCAAATGGCTGTGGACCGCCTGGAACGCCAGTGGCGCACCAACGTGCTGGGCAGCTTCGTGTGCGCCCGCGAGGCAGTGCGTCGCATGAGCACCACCCACGGTGGTGCGGGGGGTGCCATCGTCAACGTGTCAAGTGTGGCAGCACGCCTGGGTGCGCCCGGACAGTACGTGGACTACGCCGCCTGCAAAGGTGCCATCGACACCTTCACCGTGGGGCTGGCGCGCGAAGTGGCCGACGAGGGCATCCGCGTGAATGCGGTGCGCCCCGGCATCATCGACACCGACATCCATGGCAGCGGCGGCCAACCCGACCGGGCACAGCGCCTGGCCACCACCATCCCCATGCAGCGCGCCGGTCAGGTCGACGAGATTGCCCAGGCCATCGTGTGGCTGCTGGGCAGCGGCGCAAGCTACACCACGGGTGCGTTGCTGGATGTCACGGGTGGACGCTGATGCATTTTTTAGGCCAATTATGGCCCTGGCGCATGATGGTATTGAACAGTTTGCTACTGTTAGCTCAGCCAACGCAACAGCGCTCCCGCGGCCCATGGCAACACCAGCGCGCTGAAAAGCGCCGACAGACCCATGGCCAGGCCTGAGAAGGCACCCATTTCTTCACTCACTTGAAAGGCGCGGGCCGTGCCAATGCCGTGCGCGGCAGTGCCCAGGGCAAAGCCCCGCACCTCAGGTTGTGTGATGCGCAAGGCATCGAACAAAAACCGCCCGGTGGCTGCGCCCAGCACGCCCGTGCACACCACCAGAACCGCAGTGAGGGAAGGCAGGCCCCCCATTTTTTCAGCAATGCCCATGGCCACCGGTGTGGTGACAGACTTGGGTGCCAGCGACGCCAGCGTGGCCGGCGTCGCCCCCAGCGCCCAACCCACACCCACCGCCGTGCCCATGGCAGCCAGTGTGCCCGCCACCAGCGCGCCCATCATGGGCAGCCACAGCGCGGCCAGCCGGGGCAACTGCTCGTACAAGGGCAGGGCCAATGCCACAGTGGCCGGACCCAGCAAAAAGTGCACAAACTGCGCACCCTCAAAGTACGTGGCGTACGGCGTACCCGTGGCCCAAAGGGTGGTGCCGAGCAGCAGCACCGCACCGGCCACCGGATTGGCCAATGGGTTGAAGCCGCTCGCACGGTACACAGCATGGGCCAACTGGTAGGCCAGCAGGGTGGCCGTCAGCCCCAGCAGGGGCGTGGCCGACAGATACACCCAGATGTCTGCCAGCGTTTGGGCCAGTGGGGCCATCGCATCGAGCGGGGCCAGGGTTTGCATCAGCGGCGCAGTCATGGCGTATCACCGGGGCCAGTGGACTGCGCGGCACGGCGGCGGGCTTGCCAGCGCATGAGACCCACCATGGTGAGCGCCGTCACCGCCAGCCCCACCAGCGTGCTGAAGACCAGCGCCACACCAATGGCCAGCGCTTCATCGCCCAAACGCCGCAGGTGCAACATCACCCCCACACCAGCGGGCACAAACAGCAACGAGAGATGAGCCAGCAACGACTGCGCCGTGGGCTTGAGCATGGGCACGAGCTTTGGCCTCAGCAACAACACCAAGAGCACACACAACAGACCCAGCACCGGGCCGGGCACAGGCAAGCCCAGGCTGTGCACCAGTGCTTCCCCCAGCAACTGGGCCAACAGCAGGGCCGTCAGGGCGGGCAGCATGTGGTGGGATCAGGTGGTGGGCTGAAGCGCCTCGTCCAGCAACTCCACCCAGTGCCGCACCGGCGTGGGCGTACCGCTTTGCAAGTGGGTGATGCAGCCGATGTTGGCCGACACGATCGTCTCAGGGGCCAATGCCCCCAGGTGGCCCAGCTTGCGGTCACGCAACTGGTAAGAGAGCTTGGGATTGAGCACCGAGTAGGTTCCAGCCGAGCCGCAGCACAGGTGGGCCTCGCAGGTGGCCACGTTGATCTTGAAGCCCAACTCGCCCAGATGCTTTTCTACACCGCCCTTAAGCTGCTGGCCGTGTTGCAACGTGCACGGTGGGTGAAACGCCACCTGGCCTGCTGACACGCGCGGGTTGGCGGCCACGCGTTCTTTGAGCACGGGAACCAGGGCGGGAAGCAACTCGCTCAGGTCTTGGGTCAGCTCACTGATGCGAGCGGCCTTGGCGGCATAGGCCGGGTCGTTGCGCAGGGTGTGGCCGTATTCCTTCACCGTCACGCCACAGCCCGAGGCATTCATGACGATGGCCTCCACCGCACCGGTTTCAATGTGGGGCCACCAGGCGTCGATGTTGGCGCGCATTTCGGCTTTGCCGCCATCATGGTCGTTCAGGTGGAACTTCACCGCACCACAGCAACCCGCCTTCGCCGCCACCACGGTTTCGATGCCCGCCGCGTCCAGCACGCGTGCGGTGGCGGTGTTGATGTTGGGCATCATGGCCGGCTGCACGCAGCCCGCCAGCATCAGCACCTTGCGCGCGTGGCGGCGGGAGGGCCAGGCACCTGCGTCTTGTTTGGCGGGCACCTTGTTTTTCAGGCTTTCGGGCAGCAGGTCGCGCACCATTTGGCCCATCTTCATGGCGGGGCCGAACAGAGGCGAGGGCAGGCCCTCTTTCAGGGCGGTGCGCACTATTTTTTCCATCAGCGGTCGGGGCACCTGGTCGTCCACCACCTTGCGCCCAATGTCGATGAGGTGACCGTACTGCACGCCGCTGGGGCAGGTGCTTTCGCAGTTGCGACAGGTCAGGCAACGGTCCAGGTGCATCTGGGTTTTGCGTGTGGGCGTGGCCCCTTCAAATACCTGTTTGATAAGGTAAATGCGGCCACGGGGCCCATCCAGCTCATCACCGAGCAACTGGTAGGTGGGGCAAGTGGCGGTGCAAAAGCCGCAATGCACGCAATTGCGCAGGATGGCCTCGGCCTCCTGGCCCTCGGGCGTGTTTTTGTATTGGGGGGCGAGGTTGGTTTGCATGGCCGGTCAGGATGTAGGGGGTTCAGACGTCTGCGTACAGGCGACCGGGATTGAAAATGCCCGCCGGGTCAAACTCGGCCTTCAGGCGGCGGTGAATGGCGGCCAGCGGCGCGCTCAATGGCGTGAACACACCGACCGAGCGGTCGGCATCAGAGGCGGGGCGGAACAGAGTTGCGTGCCCCCCGGCCGCAAGCGCTGCAGCCCGGATGCCCTGCGCCTGCGCCACAGGGGCCCACACCCAGCGCAAGGCACCGTGCCACTCCACCAGCTGGTGCTCGGGGCCCTGACCACCCAGCGCCAGCGCAGGGGCGGTTTGTGGCAGAGACACGCGCCACAGAGCAGCGCCCGGAGCGGGTGACTGCGAAAAAAACGGCAGGGTTTGTTCGCGACACGCGACCCATTCGGGGGCCACGGTGGCGTTGTCCAAACGCTGGCCGCCCATCAGGGCACAAGCGGCCTCCACCGCAGCCACCGCACCGCGCAGCCGCACGTACAACAGGTCGCGCCCCTGGTCTCGCACCCAGCAGCTTGCATTCAGCGGCAGGGGCTGACCGCCCCAGCGGTTGAGCGCGGCCAAAGCACTGGTTTGGTCCATCTCAAAACACAGGGTGGCCTCGGCAGGGGCCATGGGCAGCACCTTCAGCGACATCTCCACCAACACACCCAGCGTGCCCATCGAACCGGCCAGACTGCGGCTGACGTCGTAGCCCGCCACGTTTTTCATGACCTGGCCACCAAATGTCAGCAGGTCGGCCCGCCCATTGAGCAATTGCGCTCCCAACACAAAGTCGCGTACCGCCCCCGCGCTGGCTCGGCCGGGGCCGTTCAAGCCTGCCGCCACCGCCCCCCCCACGGTGGCTGGGCTGCCACCCTGGGTGGCGAAATGCGGTGGTTCAAACGGCAGGTGCTGCCCTGCAGCGGCCAACACCGCCGCCAACTCGGCCAGCGGGGTTCCACCCCGCACCGTCACCACCAGCTCGGACGGCTCGTGCGACACGATGCCGCTCAGTGGGCGGGTGTCAAGCAACTCGGAGTCAGCATCTATGTGCTGGCCATAAAAGTCTTTGGTGCCGCCGCCGCGAATGCGCAACGGGCGACGCGCTGCGGCAGCGTCACGGACTTGGGAGGTGAGGGTTTGCAGAGCGTGGTCCATGGCAGCGATGGTACCGAGCAGGCCCGAGACCGCGTGTGAATTTTTTGAACAGCCAAGGCACGGGAAATTGAACGGCCTGTGGCCAACGACATTTACGACCGGATGTGCCGCCCATCAACTGGCGTAACCCAGGCAAGCCCCGGCGTTCGGACGGCCTTTGCATTCGCGCAGCAAGCGCTTGTGGCGAGCAGGCATGGCTTCGCCGCTGGGGGCGTATTGCACGGGCTCGGCGGCAGGCTTTGCCTGGGCCTTTTTCTTTTTCTTGGACGGCAACTGGGCTTTCACCACTTGTGTGCTGGCTTTGTTTTGGGCCGGAGCGGGCTGTACATGGGCAGGTGCAGCGCCTGCATGCAAACATGCGCTGGCCAATACCCAGAACACCACGGATGTGAACGCGTGACGCATGAGAACTCCCTGAAGGTGTGCGTTGTCTCGCCATTGTGGCCCAGGCATTGGACACAAAAAAGGGCCCGTCGCTTTTCAGCAAACGGGCCCAACATCCAAAGGAGACACCTTGGAGTGTTGCCTTGGCCGGAGTGTGTGACCACCCGCCCAAGGCCCCGCACACCGAAGTGCGGGAGATGCGATATCGATCAGCGGCCGTAGGCGGTTTCGCCGTGGCTGGTGATGTCCAGGCCTTCGCGTTCTTCTTCTTCGGTGACGCGCAGGCCAATGACCATGTCCACCAATTTGAAGGCAACGAACGCCACGACGCCGGACCACACGATGGTGATCAGCACACCCTTGGCCTGAATCCAGACCTGGGAAGCGATGGAGTAGTCAGCAGCAGTCACCATGGTGGCTGTGACCCAGTCGGCCACGTAGCCAGGGCCACCCAGGCTTGGGCTGTTGAACACACCGGTCAGCAAGGCACCCACGATGCCGCCCACGCCGTGCACAGCGAACACGTCCAGCGAGTCGTCTGCGCCAAGCATTTTCTTCAGACCGTTCACACCCCACAGGCAGGCGAAGCCGCCAACCACACCGATGACCAGCGCACCGCCGATACCGACGTTGCCAGCCGCGGGGGTGATGGCCACCAGGCCAGCCACCGCACCGGAGGCGGCACCCAACATGGATGCTTTGCCGCGCATCAGCGTTTCACCCACACACCAAGCCAGCACGGCTGCAGCGGCGGCGGCAAACGTGTTGATGAAGGCCAGGGCGGCAAAGCCGTTGGCTTCCAGGGCGGAACCGGCGTTGAAACCGAACCAGCCCACCCACAGCAGCGATGCACCCACCATGGTCAGCGTCAGGCTGTGAGGAGCCATGGCTTCCTTGCCATAACCGACACGCTTGCCCACCACGTATGCACCCACCAGACCTGCCACTGCGGCGTTGATGTGCACAACGGTGCCGCCAGCAAAGTCCAGCGCGCCGTGTTGCCAGATCAGACCGGCTTTGCCCAGCATTTCATCGGCAACAGCGGCAGAGGTGTAGGCGTCAGGACCCATCCAGAACCACACCATATGGGCAATTGGCACGTAGCTGAAAGTGAACCAAATCACCATGAACATCAGCACGGCGGAGAACTTGATGCGCTCGGCAAATGCCCCCACGATCAGGGCACAGGTGATACCGGCAAAGGTGGCCTGGAAAGCGGCAAACACGATTTCAGGAATCACCACGCCCTTGCTGAAGGTCGCAGCGTTGGCAAACGTGCCCGCAGCGTTGTCCCAAATGCCGTTCATGAACAGCCGGTCAAAGCCACCGATGTAAGCACTGCCCTCGGTGAATGCCAGGCTGTAGCCATAAATGAACCACAGCACCACGATCAGGCTGAAGGTCACCATGACCTGCATCAGCACCGACAACATGTTCTTGCTGCGCACCAGACCGCCGTAGAACAGGGCCAGACCGGGAACAGCCATCATGATGACCACCATGGTGGACACCAGCATCCAGGTGGTGTCGCCCTTGTTGGGCACGGGGGCAGGAGCAGCGGTGACTTCGGCCGGTGCGGCGGCCGCTGCTGGGGCAGCAGGTGCAGCCGCAGCATCGGGAGCGGCGGGGGCAGCGGCAGGTGCATCAGCGGCAGGAGCTGTCACAGCAGGCGCGTCTGCAGCGGGGGCTGCGGTCTGGGCGTTGACCGCCATGCCGCCAAAGGCCAGGCCAAGGCCCAGCAAGAGGGTTGCGAATAGCTTTTTCATGGTGTGTGTTCTTTCTGTTGCGCGTGGGTTGCGGGTCAGAGCGCTTCTTTGCCGGTTTCGCCGGTGCGAATGCGGACAACCTGCTCCAGGCTGTAAACAAAAATCTTGCCGTCGCCGATCTTTCCGGTGCGTGCAGCACCTTCGATGGCTTCAATCACGCGGTCCACCAACTCATCGGCCACGGCGGCTTCCACCTTGACCTTGGGCAGGAAATCAACCACGTACTCGGCACCGCGGTACAACTCGGTGTGGCCCTTCTGACGACCGAACCCCTTGACCTCGGTCACGGTGATGCCCTGCACGCCGATGTTCGACAGCGCTTCGCGCACCTCGTCCAGCTTGAAGGGTTTGATGATGGCGGATACCAGTTTCATAGCATTCCTCTTGTTAAACATGAACCCTGCACACTTGGCAAACCTCGGGCAGGACGGGACGAAGCTGGGGTAAGCACAGAGCGTGCCAAGTTTTGTGGCACCATGCCTCCCACCTGCCGCAGCATGGGTTGCACCTCCATACACCACGCCGCACACAAGCACGCACCATTTAAGTGCGCCTCCATGAGAAATGGGGCCTGAACAACCAGGGAGTTGAATGAATGAGCCTGTCACTGATCCAAAGCCGTGCACTTCTGGGGCTCAGCGCCCCGTCGGTGTGCGTGGAGGTGCACCTTGCCAACGGTTTGCCCAGCTTCACGCTGGTCGGCTTGGCAGACACCGAGGTGAAGGAAGCCCGCGAGCGCGTGCGCTCGGCGCTGCAAAACAGCGGGTTGGAATTTCCCAGCAACAAGCGCATCACAGTCAACCTGGCCCCGGCTGATTTGCCCAAAGACAGCGGCCGCTTCGACCTGCCCATAGCACTGGGCCTGCTGGCCGCCAGCGGCGTGGTGGATGTCAGCCGCCTGGCCGACCACGAGTTTGCCGGGGAACTGAGCCTGGGCGGCGAGCTTCGCCCCGTGCGCGGCGCATTGGCCATGGCCCTGGCCCAGGCCACCCAAACCGCCGCCGGGCCGCGCACCACCACCTTAGTTTTGCCGCCAGGCAGCGCCGAAGAGGCCGCCTTGGTACCCGGCACCCGGGTGGTACGCGCCCGCCACCTGCTGGACGTGGTGCGTCAGTTTCGCCCCCTGGGTGCCGAAGGCAATGGCAACGAACCACCCGACGACAGCGGCTGGGTCACCCTTCGGCCCGCCGCCCCCCAGGCAGCCACCACCGGCCCCGACCTGAGCGACGTGAAAGGCCAGGCCGGTGCCCGCCGCGCCCTGGAAATTGCCGCTGCCGGTGGCCACAGCCTGCTGATGAGCGGGCCACCCGGCGCAGGCAAAAGCATGTTGGCCCACCGCTTTGCCGGGCTGTTGCCGTCACTCGACACCCAACAGGCGCTGGAGACCGCCGCCATTGCCTCCCTCGCAGGCCGTTTCAGCATGGACCGTTGGGGCCAGCGCCCCACCGTGGCCCCACACCACAGCGCCAGCCCCGTGGCCCTGGTGGGTGGCGGCTCCCCCCCCAAACCCGGCGAAATCTCGCTGGCCCACCACGGCGTGTTGTTTCTGGATGAGTTGCCTGAGTTTCCCCGCGCCGCGCTGGAAGCCCTGCGGGAACCACTGGAGACCGGGCAGGTGCGCATTTCGCGCGCAGCGCAACAAACAGAGTTTCCGGCGCGCTTCCAGCTCATTGCGGCCATGAACCCCTGCCCCTGCGGGTACCTCGGGCACCCCACCGTGGCTTGCAAAGACACGCCCGACCAGATTGCCCGCTACCAGGGCAAGCTCAGTGGGCCGCTGCTGGACCGCATCGACCTCCATGTGGACGTGCCCGCCTTGCCACCACACGAACTGCTGGCACCTGTCAGGGCCACAACCGCGCAAGACCCAGGGCAGAACACGCCCGAAAGCACCAGCGTGGTGCGCGAACGCGTGGCCCGAGCCCACCAACGCGCTCTGGCCCGCCAGGGCTGCACCAACCAAGCCCTGCAAGGCAGCGCACTGGAGCAGCACACGGCACTCGACGAAGCTGGGCGTCAGTTCCTGAACAAAGCGGCCGCCCGCCTGGGGTGGTCGGCCCGCAGCACCCACCGTGCCCTGAAAGTGGCCCGCACCATTGCCGACCTGGCCGCATCGGACACCATCACCGTGGCCCACCTGGCCGAAGCGGTGCAATACCGACGCGGGCTGCATGCAAAAGGGTAAAACGTTTGACTTTTTTGGCCATATCCGCATGTCTGAATTGTTAACCTAGCTCTTTATTAATGAGCAATTTATCCCTGTCAACCCGCCTCGTAGCAGGGCTCTCCCTGGCCCAACTGGTGGGCTGGGGATCTGTTTTTTATGCGTTTTCCATGCTGCTGTCGCCCGTCGAAGCCGCACTGGGGGCCAGTCGGGCGGAGGTGTCGCTGTCCTTGTCACTGGCGCTGCTGGCTGAGGGGCTGGCGGCTTACCCCGTGGGGCGGTGGATAGACGCAGGGCACGAACGGCGGGTGATGGCCGGTGGCTCTCTGCTGGCCGGGCTGGGTCTGGTGGGGTTGAGCCAGGCCAACTCTCTGGCAGCGGTGTATGCGGCCTGGGGGTGCCTGGGGCTGGCCATGTCGGCCACGCTCTACACGCCTGTATTTGCGGTGGTAACGCGGCGTTTTCCCCATGACTACCGGCGGCAAATCATCACCATCACCTTTCTGGGCGGCTTGGCAAGCACGGTGTTCATCCCGCTCATGGCCTGGCTGCTGGAGGCTTACGGCTGGCGAACCATGCTATGGGTCCTCGCCGGATGCCAGTGGCTGGTGTGCCTGCCCATCCACGCGGTACTGCTTCGCGGTGCACCGCGCCCTCGCGGGCCGCAGAGGTGGAGCGGCAGCACGCTGGCAGGCAATGCCGCCACTGGCCCCACCCGCCGCGAGGCCATGCGCCAGCCCACGTTTGTGTTGGTGGGGGTGTTTCAGGTGCTGATGATGGCGGTGACCGTGGCCATTGCGGCGCACCTGGTCAACCTGTTGCTGGAAAGTGGCATGCCGCCAGCGTGGGCCGTGGCTTTGCCAGCCAGCATGGGAATGGTGCAAGTGGCAGGGCGGGCAATGCTGTTCTTTTTTGAGCACCGGTTCAGCTTACACACCGTGAATCGCTGGATTCCCACGCTCATACCACTGGGCCTGGCGGCGTTGCTGATGTCGCTGACATGGTTCAACGGCAGTGTGGCCGTGGCCGCCCTGTTTGTGGCGCTTTACGGGCTGGGCAACGGCATGGTAACCATTGTGAAAGGCACCGCCGTGGCACAGTACGTGAACCAGGCCCATGCGGCCAGCCTGAATGGCGCGCTGGGCCTGCCCATTGCCCTGGGCCGCGCCGCAGCGCCTTGGGCGCTGGGGGCCTTGTGGAGCCCCACCGCAGGCTATCTCACCGGGCTGTGGGTGCTGATGGCCGCCAGCGTGGTGGCTGTGGGGGCGCTGGTGTGGGCCCAGCGGATTCAGCACCCAACGAACAGGGCCAACTAGTCGCGGAGCCATGCGCTGATCCGAAGCCCCATGGCGTGGCATGAATGTAAGCCTCAGCTCCTGTCCTGGACGGTATCATGCAGCGAAGCGCGTCGGTACTCGGGGCGCACGCTGCATGGCCTTCAGCATCACTGGCCACCGGGCACGACGCATGCAAGACCCTCAATACATCACACGGTTGCGCGCACAAGCGGAAAAAGCCTTTGCCGAACTGAAGTCGGGCAAACCGGAAGCGGTTACGTTAAATAACGAGGATGCCGCCCACCTGCTGCACGAACTCGACGTCTACCGCACCGAGCTGGAGTTGCAAAACCAGGAACTGCTCAGCAGCCAAAGTCAGGCGCTGCTGGCCAACGAGCGGTACCACGCCTTATTCCATCAGCTGCCCATTCCGGCCCTGGTGGTCAACCGCCGCGGCCTCATTTCGAACGACAACACGCTTGCTCACCATTTGCTGGGCACAACCCTGCAGAGCAAGGCAAACGAGTTCCGGCTGACCCAAGCCATGCCTCAACCCGACCGGTTGCGCCTGCTGGAAGCACTGGCGCGCGTGCAACCGGGTGAGACCACGGTGTGCCGCCACCTCAGCGTGCGCTGCGCCGAGGGGGGCGAGCCCAAGGTGATGCACTGCACCTGCATGGCGCTGCCAGAAGGGCAATACGCGGAACCCCAGTTTCTGTTGTTGCTGCTGGACCAGACCGCCGAGCGCAAAGCCCATGAACACCAGCGGCTGACCGAGGCGGTGTTCCAAAGTGCGTCAGAAGGCATCTTGGTCACAGACAAAGACGTCCGTATGCTGCACGCCAACCCGGCCTATGAGCGCATGACGGGCTACCGCCTGGACGAACTGCGGGGGCAAAAAGTCTCCCTGATGAAGTCGGGGCGTCAACCATTTGCGTTTTACGAAGACCTGTGGCGCACCCTCTTGACCACCGGGCGCTGGCAAGGCGAGTTCACCAACCGGCATCGGAACACCAACTACTACACGGTGTGGTGCACCATCACGCAGCTGCGGGACGAGCGGGGCGAGGTGTCGGGCTACATGAGTGTGCAAACCGACACCAGCGAACTGCAGCGAGCCCATGCGTCCATCCAAAGACTGACATCCTTCGACGCACTCACGGGTTTGCCCAACCGAATGCTGTACAGCGACAGGCTGGGCCAGCAACTGGAGCAAGCCAAGCGCTCAGGCACACCATTCAGCGTGTTCTTTTTGGATTTGGACCACTTCAAAGAGGTCAACGACTCACTGGGCCATCAAACGGGGGACGAGTTGCTCAAGCTCGTCGCCACCCGCTTGCAAAACGCCGTGCGCGCACAAGACACCGTGGGCCGCATTGGCGGCGATGAATTTGTGGTGCTTTTGCCCGACACGCACCCCGTGGGTGCCCAGGCAGTTGCCGAAAACCTGCTGAATGAGTTGGCAGCCCCCATGGATTTGCCCCATTTGCAGGACTACCGTGTCCAAGCATCGGTGGGCATTGCACATTGGCCCACACACGGAGACTCTGCAGAAGCGCTGCTGCGCAACGCCGATACCGCCATGTACGCCGCCAAGATGGGGGGGCGCCGCAACGTGATGATGTACCGGCCTGACATGAGCGAAAAAGCCTCGGAAGAATTTGCGCTGCAAAAAGCCCTCAGTGTTGCGGTGGAGCGTGGCGAATTGCGTGCGGTGTACCAACCCATTTTCCGGACGATCGATGGCCAGGTCTGCGGCGCAGAGGCACTGATCCGCTGGCAACATCCCGAACAAGGGCTGCTGATGCCCGCCCACTTTTTGCCCACGGCCAGCCGCGCAGGCCTGATGCACGCCCTGGACCAATGGATGATGGTGACCACACTTGACCAGCTCGGTGCCTGGCAGGCACAGGGGCTGTGGCCCACGGACTGGAAACTGTCTTTCAACCAACTGGCACAAGACATCACCCATCCCGAATGGTTGAACCTGCTGAAGGCGCACTTGCCCCTTGCCGCACGCCACCAAGACTGTGTGCACGTAGAGCTGAACGAAAGCACGCTGATGCAGCCCTCGGCCGAAACCCTGGAGCGGCTCCGGCGCATGCAGCAACTGGGGGTCAGCCTCTCGATTGACGACTTTGGCACGGGGTACTCCAGCCTGGCCTATTTGAAGAACCTGCCGGTGTCCACGCTGAAAATCGATCAGAGCTTTGTGCGCGACATGCTGCACGATGCCAAAGACCGTGCCGTGGTGGAAGCCGTGGTGGCCATGGCCCAAAAAATGGGCTTTGCCTTGGTGGCAGAAGGTGTGGAAACCCTGGAGCAACGCCAATTGCTCTCGCAACTGGGCTGCGCATCAGGCCAAGGCTTCCTGGTGGCCAGGGGCCTGGATGCTGAGTCCTTCACAGCGGCCTACCTGACAACCACATCGCGCGCAGAAAGCACGGCATGACCGACACATCAACCGATACCGCATCAACCGACACCACAGCAACCGACACGGCAGCACACGAACCATCCCTGACACCCTCTGTGGTGGCTGTCGGGGCCTCGGCCGGGGGGCTTGACGCGCTGGAGAAATTTTTCATCTCCATGCCGCCCGACACGGGTGCCGTGTTTGTGGTGATTCAGCACCTCTCGCCCGACCACAAAAGCATGATGGCCAGCTTGCTGTCGCGGCACACCACCATGCCGGTGCAAATGGTGGAGGCGGACACACCCATCCGCCCCAACCACGTGTACCTGATTCCGCCCGGTGCACTGCTCCACATGGACGGCACCACCCTGCGTCTCACCCCCAAAGACCCCCACACACTCACCCTGCCGGTGGATGTGTTTTTTCAGTCCTTGTCGGCACATGCGGGTGAGCGGGCGGTGGGTGTCATCCTGTCGGGCACCGGCTCAGACGGCACACGCGGCGCGGGGGCCATCAACGAGGCCGGCGGCTTTTTGCTGGCTCAGGCACCCGACAGCGCCAAGTTCGACGGTATGCCCCGCAGCGTCATTGCCACCGGCCTGGTGGACGCCATTTTGCCGGTCGAGTCGATGGCTGAGCGCATCGTGGCCCATTTGCACAACCCGCACACGGCCCAAATCCAGGTGCTGGCATCGCTCCCCAACACGGCACTGCCGGTGGAGCCAGAGGCGGCTATGGCCAGCATCATTGGCCTGCTGCGCGAGCTGGGGGGCATCAACTTTGAAGACTACAAACCCAGCACAGTCATGCGCCGCATTGAGCGACGCATGGTGGTGCAGCAGGTCACCAGCCTGAGCGAGTACCTGCAACTGCTCAACCAGGAGCGCGCCGAGGTGGTGACCCTGCACCGCGAACTGCTGATCCCCGTCACCAGCTTTTTTCGGGACACAGAGGCCTTCGAGGTGCTCCGCAACCAAGTGATACCGGCCATCCTGGCAGCCAAGCCCGCCGGTCAGCCCATTCGGGTGTGGTGCGCGGGCATCGCCACCGGAGAAGAGGCGTACTCGGTGGCCATGCTGTTTCTGGAAGCCTTTGAAACGCTCAAGCGCTGGCCCCCCCTGAAGGTGTTTGCCACCGATGTGGAACACCTCAACATCGAAACCGCAAGCGCAGGGGTGTATCCCGAATCCATCAGCGTGGAAGTGCCCGCTGCCCAACTGGACCGGTTTTTCAACCGCAAAGGCGGGCATTTTGTGGTCAAGCCCGATTTGCGCCAGTGCATCGTGTTCGCCCGCCACAACCTGCTGAGCGACCCCCCGTTCACCAAAATAGACTTGGTGGTGTGCCGCAACGCACTGATTTACTTCCGCACCGCTGCCCAGGAGCGCGCGCTGCGGCGCATGCAATATGCACTGAACCCGGGCGGGTACCTGTTCCAGGGTTCCAGCGAATCGTTGGGGGGGGTGGCCAACGATTTCGAGGCCGTGTCGGCCAAACACAAAATCTGGCAGGTCATTCGCCCCACCACGCTGCCACTGGACCTGACCCGCAGCAAGCTCAACCCCGTGGATGCAGGCGCTGCCTACACACGCACCGGCGCCACCAGCCCCCGCGAGCGCCAGCGCACCGAAACGGTGGACCAGGGCCTGCTCACCCTGCAGCGGGCCTATGCCCCGCCCCCGGGCGTACTGGTCAATGGACGGCACGAGCTGGTGCACGCATATGGCGACGTGAACCGTTACCTGCTGATACGCCCAGGCGGCCTCAGCCTGGAGTTGAACAAGGTGCTGCCCGACGAGCTGACGTCGGTGGCCGCTGCGCTGCTCTTCAAAGTGGCCAGGGAAAACACCCGTGCCTCCTCGGGCGTGGTGCGCTTCACCCCGCCCTACGAAGCGGAGGCTGCAGACAGCACGCCGCCCGTGAGGCCCTCGGTGCGGCTGAGCGCCTGGCCAGCCGGTGAACTGGACGGCCAACGCATCACCTTGCTGGCCTTTGAGCCCGTGTCCTGGCTGGAAGGCAGCACCCTGCCTGAACTGGTGGACGTGCCCACGGAAACCGCCGAACGCATCCAAACGCTGGAACACGACCTGGCCGCCACACGCGAAAGCCTTCAAGCCACCATTGAAGAGCTGGAGACCTCCAACGAAGAGCTGCAAGCCACCAACGAAGAACTGATGGCCTCCAACGAAGAGCTGCAAAGCTCCAACGAGGAGCTGCAGTCGGTCAACGAAGAGCTCAACACCGTCAACGCGGAATACCAGGAAAAAATCGACATTCTCAACCGCCTGAATGCCGACCTGGACAACCTCACACGGGTGGGCTCGGCGGGCACGGTGTTTGTGGATCAGCATTTGCACTTGACCCGCTTCAACCCCGATGCCGCACAAATTTTCCGGCTGCGCAGCGTAGATCTTGGCCGCCCGCTGGAAGACCTCACGCACTCACTGGACTACCCCGATCTGCTGGCCGACTTGCGTCGGACACTGACATCGGAGACGGTTTTTGAGAAAGCCGTGCGCAGCAACCATCCCGTGCCCAAACACTGGCTGGTGAAAATGCTGCCGTACCGCATTCCATCGTCCCCCGGCATGGGACTGGTCGTGAGTTTCACCGACGTCACATCCTTCCACCAGCTCACGCACCTGCAAGCCGTGCTCGACGCGTTGGGGGCCCATGTGGCGGTGCTGGACCACGCGGGCAACATCACCCTGGTCAACCGCGCATGGCGTGAATTTGCACAGACCAACGGCGACCCCTACCTCACGCACAGCGGCGTGGGTGCCAACTACCTGGAAGCCTGCGCGCCCAAACAAGCCCAACTGGCCGACCCCGATGCCACCAAAGCCGCTGAAGGTTTGCAAGCCGTTTTGCAGGGTCAATCCGAAGGGTTCTCACTGGAGTACCCCTGCCACAGCCCCACCGAGCAACGGTGGTTTGTGATGCATGTGCGCCCCCTGCGCGAGCGAATCGACGCGTCGGACACCAAAGCACGCCGGGGTGCGGTGGTCAGCCATGTGAACATCACCGCTTGGCGCAACGCGCACAGCACCGCCCCGTAGGCCAGGTGGGCGGCGCACCATTTTTTAAGTCAAAATGGCATAAAAACCATATCTGTATTGCGTGAGCAGCTTCATTTTTTGAAAGCAAGGTAACCCATGAAAACGTCTGTTTCCCTCCGCCGCCGCACCTTGGCACTGGCCGCTGCAAGTGCCCTCAGTGCCCTGCTGCCGCTGGGTCAAGCCGCCCACGCCGACACCACCAAACCCATCAAACTGCTGGTGGGCTTTCCGCCTGGCGGTGGCAGCGACGCCATTGCCCGCGTGCTGGCCGACAAAATGAAAGACGCCCTGGGCCAACCCGTGGTGGTGGAAAACAAACCCGGCGCGGGCGGCCAACTGGCCGCACAGGCGCTGAAAGCCGCGCCAGCCGATGGCACCACACTGTTCCTGAGCCACGACCACACCGTGACCATCCTGCCCCTGGTCACGCAAAACCCCGGCTTCAACCCCGCCACTGACTTTGTGCCCGTGGCCGGCTTCGCCACCTTTGTGAATGCGTTTGCCGTGTCGGGCGGCACACCGGCCAAAAACATGGCCGACTACGTGGCCTGGGTGAAAACCGCAGGCCAGGGCAAAAGCGCGGTGGGCATTCCTGCGCCCGCTTCCACACCTGAGTTTGTGGTCAAGCTGATGGGCCAGAAATTTGGCCTGGACCTGCTCGCCCCACCGTACCGGGGCAGCGCCCCCATGATGGCCGACATGCTGGGCAACCAGATTGCCGCCGGGGTGGCCTCGGTGCCCGACTTCATTGAAAACCACAAGGCCGGCAAGGTGCGCATCGTGGCCGTGCTGGGCGGCCAGCGCCAGGCCACCCTGCCCGATGTACCCACCTTTGCTGAGCTGGGCCTGGGCGGCCTGGAAGACCTGCCCTACTACGGCCTGTTTGCCCCGGCTGGCACACCCAAGGCAGCACTGGACCGCGTGGCCGACGCGCTGGCCAAGGCCGTGGCCGAACCCGATGTGAAAAAGCGGCTGACCGACATGGGCCTGACGGTGGAATTTGCCACCAGCGCACAACTGGGCGAACGCGAAAAAGCCTATCGCACCAGCTGGACCAAAATCATCCAGACCAGCGGCTTCAAGCCACTTTGAACACCGCCACCGCCTGAACCAGCTGCTGCGCCTGG
>JAIFMP010000053.1 GCA_020048405.1 Hydrogenophaga sp. | reverse complement strand
AGCGTGGGCACCACGGGCACCCCGGCGGCTTCGGCAAAGGCCTTGAACAGGTCGGCCGCGTCGGCGTTGTAAATGCCGCCACCGGCCACCAGCAGGGGTTTGCTTGACTCCGCCAACAGGTCCAGCGCCTTGTCGATCTGTTTGACGCTGGCGGTGGGCTTGTACACGGCCAGGGGCTCGTAGGTTTCGGGGTCGAAGTCGATCTCGGCCATCTGCACGTCAAACGGCAGGTCGATCAGCACCGGGCCGGGGCGGCCAGAGCGCATCAGGTGGAACGCCTGCTGGGCCTCACGCACCGTCACGGCCATTTTGGTCACGGGCTTGGCAATGCTTTCAATGTCCACCGCCTGAAAGTCTTCTTTGTAGAGCCGCGCCCGCGGGGCCTGGCCGGTGATGCACAGAATGGGAATGCTGTCCGCAATGGCCGAATACAGGCCGGTGATCATGTCGGTGCCCGCCGGGCCGCTGGTGCCAATACACACCCCAATGTTGCCGGCACGGGCGCGGGTAAAGCCCTCGGCCATGTGGCTGGCCGCCTCCACGTGCCGGGCCAACACGTGGCTGATGCTCCCGCGTTTTCTCATGGCGGCGTAAAACGGGTTGATGGCCGCGCCCGGCACACCAAAGGCCTGCAAGGCCCCCTCTTTTTCCAACACACACACGGCGGCTTCGGCTGCGGTCATACGGGTCATGGCAAGGTCTCCTTGGGGTTTTCAAAACAACTGGAGCCGACTGTAAAAAACAAACCCAAAATCTGGAATGGCACTGCCGATCGTGTTTTTCTATACTTTCAGTACGCAATCAACTCCGAGGCACGCCATGGACCGTTTCAAGGAAATCGAAGCCTTTGTGCAGGTGATGGAGCACGGAAGCCTGGCGTCGGCCGCCCTGCAAGAAGGCATCACTCCGGTGATGATGGGCCGGCGCATTGACGCGCTGGAGCGCCGCCTGGGCACCAAACTCATGCACCGCTCCACCCGTCGGCTGGCGCTCACCGAAGAAGGCGCGAGTTTTCTGGACGAGTGCCGCCGCCTGCTGGCGCAGTGGCATGCGGCCGAGGCCAGCGTGTCGGCCCAGCGGCATGAGGCCACTGGGCACCTGATCGTGTCGGCCCCGGCGGCTTTCGGGCGGTTGCATGTGGCCCCACACGCGCCCGGTTTTCTGGCGGCCAACCCGGCGGTGCGCATGTCGTTCAACCTGTCGGACCGCGTGGTGGACACCGTTCGCGAGGGCTACGACCTGGCCATCCGCATCGGTGGGGAAATCGACCCCAACTTTGTGGCCATCAAACTCGCGGCCAACCAGCGCGTGGTGTGTGGCACACCGGCCTACTTTGCGCAACACGGCAAGCCGCAAACGCTGGACGACCTGGCCCAGCACAACTGCCTGGCATTCAACCTGCAGGGCGGTCAGCAGCGCGGCTGGTACTTCCAGCACAACGGCAAAACCGTGACGGTGAAGGTGCAAGGGCGGCTGGACTGCAACGATGGCGAGCTGCTGCACCGCTGGGTGAGCGAGGGCCTGGGCCTGGGCTGGCGTTCCACCTGGGAAATCCAGAGGCAATTGCAGCGGGGTGAGTTGGTGACCGTGCTCGATGCATTCGCCCTGCCCGCCTACGACATCCTGGCCGTTTACCCGCAGCAGCGGCATGTGCCGGCCAAGGTGCGGTTTTTTGTGCAACACCTGAAGGCGGTGTATGCACAGCCGGGTTACTGGGTGGGTTGAGCGGGGCTGACGCACATCCTCGGCTCACAGGCGGCCACCGGAAGCCGTGCCCGTGGCAGCAACCGGACTGCAACAGTGGCTCATGTTGCTGAGCAGTCTGGACCCCTCCCACCGCCACCGGGATGCCCCATTTCTGCAGGTCGTTCAGCGGTGAAGCACACCATCGACCATGTCACCGATGAGCCCGCTGACCTCTTAGATGGGCATGGAGCCAGCAGCCCCCACCACAGAGCCGCGCACCTACGCCACCCGTGCAAAACCCTTGCGTTTGGGGGCCCAAGCGCCATCGAGCGCCCACATTCGCCTACAGTGCGCTGATGACCGAGCCTAGGCCGCGCATTCTTGTCGTTGACGACACCCCGGTAAACCTCAAACTCCTCAAGCTCTCGCTTGAGAAAGAGTTCGACGTGTGCACGGCCACCTCGGGTGTCGAGGGCCTGGAAATGGCCCGCGTGCATTTGCCCAACCTCATACTGCTCGATGTGCTCATGCCGGGCATGGACGGCTTCGAAACCTGCCGCGTGCTCAAGGCAGACCCTGCACTGAAAGATATACCGGTGATTTTTGTGACCGGCCAGAGCGATACCGAGTCAGAAACCACGGGTTTGCTGCTAGGAGCGGCCGATTACATCGCCAAGCCCATCAAGGTGGGCACGGTGCGACAGCGCATCCGCAACCTGCTGGAGCGGGAGCAACTGCGCAAAGAGGTGGAGGCCCAACGCGACCTGCTGGCCGAGCAGGTGCAGGCGCGCATTGAAGCCGCAGAGCAGCTGCGCCTGGCCGCCAGCGTGTTCACCCATGCACGCGAAGGCATCACCATCACCGACCGCCACGGTCTCATCATCGACGTGAACAGCGCTTTCACGCGCATCACTGGCTACAGCCGCGACGAGGTGCTGGGACACAACCCCAGCATCCTGAACTCGGGGCGGCAAAGCAAGCAGTTTTACGCCGAGATGTGGGCCACCCTGGCCCAAGAGGGCCATTGGTACGGAGAAATCTGGAACCGGCGCAAAAGCGGTGAGGTGTATGCCGAGATGCTCACCATCAGCCAGGTGACCGATGCAAACGGCGACGTGCAGCAGTACGTGGCCCTGTTCTCAGACATCACGGCCACCAAAGAGCACCAAAACCAACTGGAACACATTGCGCATTACGACGCACTCACCAACTTGCCCAACCGCGTGTTGCTGAGCGACCGCATGGGCCAGGCGCTGGCGCTGGCGGCCCGGCGCAAGCAACTGCTGGCGGTGGCGTACATCGACCTGGATGGGTTCAAGGCCATCAACGATGCCCACGGACACGAGGTGGGCGACCAGATGCTGCTGGCCCTGGCAGGCCGCATGAAGCAGATGCTGCGCGAGAGCGACACCCTGGCCCGCCTGGGGGGTGACGAATTTGTCGCCGTGCTGGTGGACTTGCAGGAGGCCTCTGACAGCGTGCCCACCCTGAGCAGGCTGCTGAGTGCTGCCAGCCAACCGGTGCAGCTGGGCGACTTGCAACTCAAGGTGTCGGCCAGCGTTGGGGTGACGTTTTACCCGCAGACCGACGACGTGGACGCAGACAAATTGCTGCGCCAGGCCGATCAGGCGATGTACCAGGCCAAACTGGCCGGCAAAAACCGTTATCACGTGTTTGATGACGCACAGGACCGCAGCGTGCGCAGTCGCCACGAGAGCCTGGACCGCATTCGCCAGGCTCTGGCAAACGACGAGTTTGTGCTGTTTTACCAGCCCAAGGTCAACATGCGCACGGGCGCCATCATCGGTGCAGAGGCCCTGATTCGCTGGGAACACCCAGAACGCGGCCTGCTGGCACCGGCGGTGTTTCTGCCAGTGATTGAAGACCATCCACTGGCGGTGGCGGTAGGCGAATGGGTGATCCAGACGGCGCTGAAACAACTGCACACCTGGCACATGAGTGGCCTGCGCATTCCCGTCAGCGTGAACGTGGGTGCCAGGCAACTGCAAGATGAGGCGTTTGTGGGCCGCCTTTCCACCTTCCTGGCGGAAAACCCCGATATCGCTCCTTCCGATCTGGAACTGGAGCTGCTGGAAACCAGCGCCCTGGAAGACGTGGTGCATGTGTCCAAGGTGATCGCCGCCTGCCAGGCCATAGGTGTGGCCTTTTCGCTGGATGACTTTGGCACGGGTTACTCGTCGCTCACCTACCTCAAGCGCCTGCCCGTGCGGGAGCTGAAGATCGACCAGAGTTTTGTGCGCGACATGCTCGACGACCCCGACGACCTCGCCATTCTGGAAGGGGTCATCGGCCTGGCGGGCGCTTTTGGCAGACACGTGATTGCAGAGGGAGTCGAAACCACCGAGCACGGCCACATGCTGCTGCAACTCGGCTGCGAATGCGCCCAAGGCTATGGCGTGGCCCGGCCCATGCCCGCTGCAGACTTTCTCAAATGGGCCGAGGAATGGCGCCCCCACCCGGCGTGGCACAACGTGACCGTGCTCGACAAAGACCTGCGCCCCGTGTTGTCTGCCTGCGTGGAACACCGCGCCTGGATGCAGGCCATGCGAACCCACCTCACGGGTGAGCGGGCATGCCCGCCCGAACTGCACCCCGACCAATGCCACTTTGGCAGCTGGCTGGCCACACCTGCGGCCTGCAAGCTTGGTTCGCCCACCATGCGCCAACGCATCGAGCAGCAACACCAGCAGTTGCACCAAACCGCCGCACGCCTGTGCCAGCGCCACAGCGAAGGCGACTGGGCAGGGGCCAAAGCTGGCTTGGCTTCACTTGAAATCACCAGCGATGAACTGATTGCACTGTTGATGTCACAACTTCGCTCCCATTCAAAATCAGGGGTCAGCCCTGAACTGGAGCCTTGAGCTGCGCAGCCTGCGGTAAGCTGGCCGCATGAGCGCCACCTCGACCCTGCTGATACAGAACGCCCGGTGCATTGCCACACTGGACAACGCCAACCCGACCCTCAGCCGCGAACTGCGCGATGCGAGCCTGTTCATCCGGGGCCACCGCATAGCCTGGGTGGGCCCTGCCTCTGAATTGCCCGCCGAACTGGCCACCGAGCACGAGGCCAACACAACGGGTGGCAAAGGCGAAACTCTGAATGCCCAAGGGCATTTGGTCACCCCAGGCTTGGTCAACACCCACCACCACATGTACCAGAGCCTGACACGTGCCATACCCACCGTGCAGGACGCCGAGCTGTTTGGCTGGCTGCGCGGGCTGTACCCCATTTGGGCAGGTCTGACGCCCGAGATGGTGCACGTCAGCACCCAAACCGCCATGGCCGAATTGCTGCTGAGCGGCTGCACCACCAGCAGCGACCACCTCTACATCTACCCCAACGGGGTGCGGCTGGACGACAGCATTGAAGCTGCACAACAGATTGGCATGCGCTTTGTGGCCACGCGCGGCAGCATGAGCGTGGGCCAGAGCGCAGGTGGCCTGCCGCCCGACCGGGTGGTGGAAAACGAAGATGCCATCCTGAAAGACACGCAGCGCCTCATCGAACAACACCACCGCACCGAACACGGCAGCATGGTCAACGTGGCCGTGGCCCCGTGCAGCCCGTTCAGCGTGAGCCGCGACCTGATGCGACTCTCTTCGGAATTAGCCAGGCACTATGGCACCCGCCTGCACACCCACCTGGCCGAAAACGACCACGACCTGGCCTACAGCCGGGAAAAGTTCAACTGCACGCCCACCCAGTACGCGCAAGACCTGGGCTGGCTGGGCCACGACGTTTGGCACGCCCACTGTGTGAAGCTGGACGACGAAGGCATCAGCCTGTTTGCCGCCACCAAGACCGGCGTGGCCCACTGCCCGTGCAGCAACATGCGGCTGGCCAGCGGCATTGCGCCCGTGCGCAAAATGCTCAACGCCGGTGTGCCCGTGGGCCTGGGCGTGGACGGCAGCGCCAGCAACGATGCCGCCCACATGGTCAACGAAGCCCGCCAGGCCTTGCTGCTGGCCCGCGTGGGCCGCGCCTTGCAACCACCCGAAACCCGCAACGACCCTTCCACGGGCGAGCGACGCACCTTCTTCGGCTGCGACCTGGGGCCTGCGGAAATGACCGCGCGCGATGCGCTGCACATCGCCACCCGGGGCGGTGCCCAGGTGCTGGGCCGTGCCCATGACGTGGGCCACATAGCACCCGGCATGTGTGCCGACGTGGTGCTGTGGGACTTGCGCACGCTGGGTTTTGCCGGTGGTGCCGTGCACGACCCCGTGGCCAGCCTTCTGTTGTGCGCCAGCCCACCAGCGGCCTACACCGTGGTCAACGGCCGCGTGGTGGTGCGTGAGGGCCAATTGGCCACGGTGGACATGGGGCCACTGCTGGAGCGGCACAACCGGTTGGCGGTGGGGCTGGCTGAAGGCTTTCAGTAAGCGCTGAAGAAGACACCCACAATACAGTAGCTAACAATGCATACGATAAAAGCAATAGATCCTGTTTTTATATATTTTTCTTGACGCCAACTGCCGGTCTGCCACCTCAGCCACCCATGTCATCCAAGTTCCATGCCCACCCAGCTGCCGTGTTGGCCCTGGCGTTTCTGGCCACCATTGGCGTAGGCACGGTGCTGCTGATGCTGCCGTGGGCCAGTGCCAGCGGGCAGAGCGCACCGTTCATGACGGCGCTGTTCACAGCCACCTCGGCGGTGTGCGTCACGGGTCTGGCGGTTGTGGACACCGGCACCTACTGGAGCGGCCTGGGCCAGGTGATGGTGATGGCGCTTTTTCAGCTAGGCGGGTTCGGCATGATGACCTCAGCCACCGTCATGGTGCTGCTGGTGGGAGGACACATGAAGCTGCGCACCCGCCTGCTGCTGCAAACCGAAACACATGCCTTGTCATTGGGGGAAGTGCGCTCGGTGGCGCGGGTGGTGCTGGTGGTCACGCTGGTGTGCGAGGCGGTGGTAGGCGTTTGGCTGGCTGTGAGGTTTGCCCAGACCCGTGATTTGCCTTGGGGCGAGGCCTTGTGGCACGGCGTATTCCATTCGGTCTCAGCCTTCAACAACGCAGGCTTCTCCACCTGGCCCGACAGCGTGATGCGCCACGTGAGTGATGCCTGGGTACTCGGCCCGCTGATGCTGGCCATTGTGGTCGGGGGGCTGGGCTTTCCTGTCATCAGCGAGCTGTGGGCACGCCGACGTGACCCTCGGGCCCGCTGGTCTGTCCACGCCACACTGACTGTGTGGGGCTCACTGGCGCTGATTGTGCTGGGCACCGCCCTTATATGGCTGACCGAAGCCCACAACCCGCGCACACTGGGCAGCCTGTCTTTGCCCGCTCAAGGTCTTGCGGCGTTGTTCACGTCGGTATCGGCCCGCACAGCTGGTTTCAACGCGGTGGACATTGGCGCACTGAACCTTGAATCGTTGGTGCTGCACTGCGTTCTGATGTTCATTGGCGGTGGCAGCGCGGGCACCGCTGGTGGCGTGAAAGTGACCACCGCCCTGGTGGTGGTGCTGATTGTGTGGAATGAAATACGCGGGCGGCGTGATGTGGAGTTTCGCGGGCGGCGCGTGTCCAATGCTGTACAACGCCAAGCAGTGTCCATTCTGGTTCTCAGCAGCCTGGCGGTGTCGGTGGGCACGCTGCTCATCATCCCGCTGGTGCCTTTGCCGTTTGAAAAGCTGTTGTTCGAAGTGGTTTCGGCGTTTGCCACGGTGGGGTTGTCCACCGGCATCACCGCCGATTTGCCCCCTGCCGCCCAGAGCGTCATCATTGCGCTGATGTACCTGGGCCGCGTCGGGGTGGTGACACTGGCGCTGGCCCTGGCCACCAGCCAGGCGGCACGTGCATTCCGTTATCCAGAGGAGAAACCCATTGTCGGCTAACAACATTGCATCACGCGGCGACAGCGTGGTGGTCATCGGTCTGGGCCGTTTCGGCTCCAGCGTGGCAAGGTCTCTTGTTTCCATGGGGCACGATGTGCTGGCCATGGATACCGACGAAGACATCGTGCAATCCCTGTCAGCAGAGTTGCCACATGTGGTGCAAGCGGACTCGACCGAGCTGGCCGCTCTGCGGCAGTTGTCTGTCACAGACTTCTCGCACGCGGTGGTGAGCATTGGCGCGAACCTTGAAGCGAGTGTGCTCACCGTGCTCAACCTCGCACAAATGGGCCTGAAAGACATTTGGGCCAAGGCCAACAGCCCCCAGCATGGCCGCATTGCCGAACGGGTGGGTGCACACCACGTCATTTACCCGGAAGCCGACATGGGCGAACGGGTGGCCCACTTGGTCACCGGCAAGATGATGGACTTCATCGAGTTTGACGACGGCTTTGCCATCGCCAAAACCCGTGCGCCCATGGAAACGCACAACAAGCCGCTGTCGGTGTCGAACGTGCGCTCCAAACACGGCGTCACTGTTGTGGGCATCAAGCGCCGCCACCTGGATTTCATCCACGCCAAGCCAGAAACCGAAGTCAAGCCAGGTGACCACCTGATCGTGGCGGGGCAAACAACGTTGATTGAAAAATTCGCCTCGCTGTACTGAAGCCGGACCATGGACCACCTCCCACTGCTGATCGATTTGCACCTGCCAGCCCACCGCCAGGGCCCGGGTGGTGAAGACGAAACACGCCGCGCCATCGAACTGGCGGGTCTGACAGGCCGAAGTGGCCTGCGCATCGCCGATGTGGGTTGTGGCACCGGGGCATCGACCCTGGTACTGGCCCAGATGCTGGATGCCCACATCACCGCAGTCGATTTCCTGCCGGAGTTTCTGACAGCACTGAACTCGCGTGCAACGCAGGCCGGGCTGGCCGAGCGCATCACCACGCACGAAGCGTCGATGGAAGCGTTGCCATTCGGGCCAGATTCACTCGACGTCATCTGGTCGGAAGGCGCGGTCTACAACATGGGCTTCGAGGCAGGTGTGCAGGCTTGGCGCCCGTTCCTGAAACAGGGCGGTGTGTTGGCTGTATCGGAACTCACCTGGTTGACCCACACCCGGCCCGCTGAACTCAACGCACATTGGGAGGCAGCCTACCCCGAAGTGGCCACCGCGTCGGCCAAACTGTCCGTGCTGGAGCGCAACGGCTACACCCCGGTCGGCTACTTCACCTTGCCAGAGCATTGCTGGCTGGACGGCTACTACCGCCCACTGCAACAGCGCTTCGCCACATTCCTGGCCTCGCATCAGCACAGCGATGCGGCTCAGGCAGTGGTTGAAGATGAGCGGCACGAAATCGACCTCTACGAGCGCTACCGCCAGTTTGTCAGTTATGGCTTCTACATAGCCCGCAAAAACCCGGGCAGCGCCTGACGGTGTATCAGTGATCAGCGCAGTGGCAGGTCAGAGCAACTTGGTCCACGCGCCCACGTTGTACACGTCGGCGTAACCATTTTTCTTCAGCACCATCTTGGCCATGCCACTGCGCGTGCCGCTGGCGCAGCACAGCACCACAGGGGCACCTTTGGGGATCTCGGCCAGGCGGTTGCCGATGTCGCCCAACGGGATGTTGACCGTGCCCGGTGCGTTGGCCACACCAAATTCGTCTGGGGAGCGCACATCGACCAACAGCGCCCCTTTTGCTTTGAGCGCAGGCAGCAGGCCTACCACCCGGCGGGAATTCCACCACTTGTAGCCAAACCAGGCAGCCAGCGCCAGCAAGGGCCAGTAGTTGTTGAATGCGGCTTGAATGTCCATGGTGCTCTCGGTGTGGTGTGACTGGGTATAGCAAAGAATGACGCCAATAAAGCGCTGGAGGCCTATTTGGCCTCAAAGAGCTTGCCGACATTGTCCTCGGGTTTGCCATACCCCCGCCAGCAACAGGCGCGGCGCTTGCATACACTGGTGCCATGACACAACCCACCGACTACACCCCTCCCCGCGTTTGGACTTGGGACCAGGCCAACGGCGGCCAGTTCGCCAACATCAACCGGCCCATTGCCGGTGCCACGCACGACAA
>JAIFMP010000066.1 GCA_020048405.1 Hydrogenophaga sp. | reverse complement strand
TCAGGTGTCTTTCGACACTTTGATGGTGGGGAACTTCGACGAGAAGTCTTTGGCCCGCTGCGCGATCTTGATGGCCACCTGTCGCGCCACGGCCTTGTAAATGCCGGCCACCTCGCCATCGGGGTCGGCCACCACGGTGGGTTTGCCGCTGTCGGCCTGTACGCGGATTTGCATGGTCAGGGGCAGCGCACCCAGGTAGTCCATGCTGTATTCGGCCGCCATGCGTTTGCCACCGTCAGCACCGAAGATGTGCTCGGTGTGGCCGCAATTGGGGCAGCAATACACGGCCATGTTTTCCACGATGCCAAGGATGGGCACGCCCACTTTTTCGAACATCTTGATGCCCTTGCGCGCATCGAGCAGCGCAATGTCTTGCGGCGTGGTGACGATGACCGCGCCGGTGAGCGGCACCTTCTGGCTCAGCGTCAGCTGTATGTCGCCGGTACCGGGAGGCATGTCCACCAGCAAGTAGTCCAGCTCTTTCCAGTTGGTCTGGCGCAGCAATTGGTCCAACGCCTGGGTGGCCATGGGGCCGCGCCAGATCATGGCTTCGTCCTTGTCCACCAGGAAACCGATCGACATGACCTGCAGGCCGTGGTTTTCCAGCGGTTCCATGGTTTGGCCGTCGGTGCTGTCGGGGCGACCTTCAATGCCCATCATCATGGGCTGGCTGGGGCCGTAGATGTCGGCATCCAGAATGCCCACTTTGGCACCCTCGGCGGCCAGCGCCAGAGCCAGGTTCACCGTGGTGGTGCTTTTGCCCACGCCGCCTTTGCCCGATGCCACGGCCACGATGTTTTTCACATTGGGCAGCAGGGCCACGCCGCGCTGCACGGCATGGGTGGTGATCTTGGTGGTGAGGTTGACCGACACGTTGTCCACACCGGGCACGGTGCGGGCAGCGGCGATCAGGGCCTTGCGAAAACCCGGCATCTGGCTTTTGGCGGGGTAACCCAACTCCACTTCAAACGACACATCGCTGTCGTTGATTTGCAGGTTTTTGAGGGCTTTAGAAGAAACAAAGTCTTTGCCGGTGTTGGGGTCAACCACGGTTTGCAGCGCGGTCAGCAGCGCCTGGGTATCAGCGGCCATGTGAAATGTCTCGGGTGAGGTGTTATGGGGTTGTGTGCATAAGAGTCTACCGTTGGGGTGTGCGACAAATTGTCAGGCCTCCCAAGGCCACAAAAACCATGAGTTCTTTAAGGCAATGTTGTCAAACTTCGCGAACGGCGTGTTCGACGCAGCATCTTGGGGGCCCTGAATGAGAATTTTGTTGCTTGAGGACGATCCCATTCTGGGTGAGGCATTGCGCGACTTTCTCCGCACCGATGACCATGTCGTGGAACTGTGCAGCCGCCTCTCCCAAGCGCGCGCGGCTTTTGCGCACCAGCCCTACGACGCGCTCGTGATCGACTGGCAATTACCCGATGGGTCGGGGCTGGCCTGGTTGCGAGACTTACGTGCCTCGGGAGAACAAACCCCGGCGTTGATGATCACGGCACGTGACCAGTTGGCAGACCGTGTGACCGGGCTCAACACAGGTGCCGACGACTACCTGGTCAAGCCATTTGAACCCGAAGAACTGGTGGCCCGCCTGCGCGCCGTGCGACGGCGCCTGGCAGGGCAAGCCGTTGCGGTGATGACATTCGGGCCTGTGACCATGGACCTGAACGCCAAGTCGGTCAGCGTGAATGGCGCGGAGGTATCGCTCACTGCACGTGAATGGGTGCTGCTGGAGGCCCTTGCCCTGCGAAAGGGGCGCACCGTCTCAAAAGCCGAGCTGGAAGACCTGGTGATGGGTTTCGACGGGTCTTTGTCGGGCAATGCATTGGAAGTGCATATATCAGCCATCCGACGCAAAGTCGGCAAAGACAGCATTCAAACCCTGCGAGGCCTGGGCTACAGGATCAACGCTTGAACGACTCCACCCGAGACAACACGGCTCTGCCCTCCATCAGGAAACGGCTGGTGCGGGCCTTGATGGCGGCATCTGTGCTGTGGGTGCTGGTGGTTTCAGCCACGGGCTGGATGACCATCAGGCACCAGGTCAACGACTTGGCTGACGCAGGCTTGCAGGAGTCCGGCGAGTTGCTGTACGGCCTGATGACCACGCTGGAGCAGCCCCTCCAATCAACGGTGGGCAGCCCCGCGCTGCCGGCACCGACGCACCAGGAAAAAGTCATCTGGCAACGCGTGGCACCCAACGGGCAGGTCGTGCTGCGCTCGCACCATGCACCCGAGCGTGCCTTCTTCACTGTTCCGACCATGGGTCTGTCCAATGCGAACGGGCAATGGCGGGTTTATGGATTGCCACTGCCAGATAACCAAGGCGTTCTGTACGTTGCCGACTTGCTGACCGATCGCAGAGAGACCTATAGCGACGCTGCTTGGCTGCTGCTGGCGGTCAGCCTGGTGCTGGGCATGGTGTTCTTCTGGGGTTCCCGCAGCCTGGTCCGCAAAGAATTGCTTCCTCTGATGACACTGGGTCAGGCCGTGGGGGCTTACGACCCATCGAAAACCGACACCCGATTGCCACGGGTCGCGCGGCAGGAGTTGGCACCGATCCACAGGGCAGTGATCGAACTGGGATACAGGCTGACCCGGCGCATCGCCAACGAGCGCGCCTTCAGCGCCCATGCTGCCCATGCGCTGCGCACACCACTGGCTGGAATGGACGCACAGTTGGCCGTGGCGCTCAGGGAATGTGGGCATGCCGTCCGCCCACGTTTGGAACAAACCCGCGCTGCCACCAACCACCTGAAGCGGGTGGTGTCCTCGCTGCTGACATTGTTCCGCAGTGGTATCGAAACTCACTGGCAAACGGTAGACATCGAAGCCCTGCTGGAGAAAGTGGTTATCGACAATCTGTCGATACGGCTTTTGCTTCCCGTGGAGGTGGAGGCAGACCCCGATTTGCTGGCCGCCGCTCTCATCAATTTGCTGGACAACGTGGTGCGCCATGGCGGCAACCGGGTGACCTTGCAGGTTCAGACGGACACTCGTTTTCAGGTCATTACCCTCTCGGACAACGGCCCGGGCGTGCCACCTGAGCGGTTGGGCGCGCTGCAAGCAGCGCTGGCGGCACAGAATTACGCAGAACACACAGGCCTGGGATTGATGCTGGCCAACATGGTGGCGCGTGCCCATGGAGGCACACTGCGCATCAGCAACCTCGAAGTGGGCATGGCCGCAGAGCTGACGCTGCGACGCATGCCCAAGGAATGACACATCTCAGGCGAAGGAATCCGCCATCAAGGCCTTGAACCACTTGCCCATTTCCTCGAAGTTGCCCTTGTTCCAACCGGTGGAAGCCGCCGACGATGCGGGAACAACCTTCATGGCCTGTGTGGTTGCGTCGTACTGGAACGCCGCCGTCAGCCAGGAGGCCTGGGTCATTGTGATGGTGGAGTAGCAGGCCGAGTTGGTGACTGGCGCGGGGTCGGCAGTCATGCCCGACAACAGACGGCTGATGGCATCGGCGCACACTTTAGCCTCCTGGTTGGCAATGTGCCCGGCTTTGGGCTGGGTGGTGGCACTGCTGTCGCCAATGACATGTACCTTGTCTGCTCCCGCCACCGTGCTGCCGTAGGTCAGCACGTTCACACCCGCAAACCGCCCACCGGTGGCGTTGGCGAGCCCGGCGCTGACCACCAGCTTTCCTGCGCGCTGCGCGGGAATGAGGTTGACCACATCGCCCTTGAACACTCCCTGGCTGGTGTACACCTGCATGCCGGCCGGGTCTGCCTGGGTAACCTCTGCGTTGGGCACGTACTGAATAACGTTGGCATGCAAACCATAGAATGCTTGGCTGAAATTGTCTTTTTCGGTCACGAAATCAGGGTTTGCGTCCAGCACCACCAAGCGTGCGCCAGGCTTGCGCGATTTCATCCAGTCAGCAATCAAACAGGCACGCTCATAGGGGCCGGGAGGACACCGGTAGGGCACCTTGGGAATGCTCAGGATCGCTGTGCCGTTGCTGGGCATGGCAGCGAGTTGGCTGGCCAGCAGCGAGGTCTGTGGCCCGGCTTTCCACGCATGGGGCATTTTGTCGGAGGTACCCAGGCCCGGTACGTCGTCAAAGTCAATGCCGGGAGCGAGAACAATGCGGTCGGCACTGAGCACCGTCCCAGTGCTCAGCGTCACCTTCACGGCCACGGGGTCGATATGGGCCACGTCGCCCAGCACCACCTTGACACCGTATTTGCTGATCAGCGTGGTGTATTTGAAGTCCAGGCTGGCCATGTTCCGCTGGCCGGTCAGCACCAGACTGCTCATGATGTTTGAGGTGTATGAACTGGCACGCTCCACCAGCGTCACTTCAATGGCATCGCCCCACAAGCGCAGGTATTTGGCCAAGGTGGCACCGGCCATACCACCGCCCACCACGATGACCCGGGACTTGGTGGGCCCGCTCGGTGCGGTCACGGGGCGTTTCTTGGAGCTTTGGGCCTGCTCAAGTTCCAGTGCCCGCTGCGTTTCGCTGGTGTCTTCCCCACCGCCACAGGCAGCCAGCACAGAGGCAGTCAAGCCAGCAGAGGTCGCGTTCAAAAAATGGCGTCTTTTCATGGTGTTCCCCTTGGTGGTCACTTCTGTGTTGCAAACCAGGCAGAGATCAGCTTGAGCTGCTCATCGGTGTAAGCCATGGCGTGTTTGGCCATGATTCCGTTGCCCTCTTTGCCAGACTGGAACTCTTTGAGCTCCTTGTAGATTTCATTGGTGGACTTGCCTGCCAAGCTGTCAAACCCAGGGCCTTTGCCGTTGGTGCCGTGGCACTGAAAGCAGTTGGACGCCAGCAAGCGGCCAGGCTGGGCCACCTGTGCCTGCGCCACCTGGGCTGCCGACACGCACAGCCCCATCAGGACGGTTGCCGATGCAATGTGAATCCTCATCTGGATCTCCTTTGGTACATCACGCGTCATCGAGACATCGAATCGTTCGCGGACAAACCAAAGATAAACACCGAACCTGAGGACGGGCTGAAGTTGCTTTACCCGTCAGGCGGTACTTGCAAGCAAACGTAACGACGTACCGGGTGATGAACCCGCCCCCAAAGCGGTCAGAACAGGTCCACCACCATGCCTTCTTTGACCTGCGCGACCAGCCCCCCTTCCGCCACCAGCCGCTGGTAACTGTGCAACTGGTTGCGGCCATGGGACTTGGCGTAATACACCGCTTCGTCGGCACGCCCAAAAGCCTCGCTGGGGATGTCGTTGTGAAACACCTCGGTCAGCCCAATGCTGGCCGTGATGGTGCCCACTTGGGGGAAACGGTGGCTTTCGATGGTGCGGCGCAGACGCTCCATGGCACTGAGGGCATCGGTCTCGCTATCGCAGCGCATGAGAATGACGAACTCCTCACCCCCGAACCGGTAGAGCAAATCGCTGTAACGCGAGCAAGAGCGCATCAGCCGCGCGACCAGCAGCAACACCTCGTCGCCAATCAAATGGCCGCAGGTGTCGTTGACGCGCTTGAAATGGTCGATGTCCAGCACCGCCAGCCACGCACCGCGTTGATGTGCCGAATGCCGCCGCTCTTGGTCCAGCGTTTTGTGAGATGCGTGCTTCAAACCGGCAGCGGCTTTGATGAAGGCCACGTCGAAGGTTTTGCGGTTGAGCAGCTCGGTCAAACTGTCTTTTTCGCCGTAGTCGAGCAGCGACACCACGTTGCCGTAAACGCGAAACAGGTCCTCCAGCCAGGCCACGTCAGCGGCAAGCGGCGCGTTGGACAGCACCACCTCCAGCAGCATGGGCACGCCTTCGAGCAAGGGCAGGCAGCACGTCCACGGCGCGCCTGATGGGCCTGCGTACGACTGGGTGGTGCCCGTGCTGAAAGCCTGGTTAAGCAGCGGTTGGGTGTCGAGCACGGCAAGCTCGCCAGGCAGGGGGTTGGGCTCCATGCGACGGGACTCGGTGTCGGCCGCGCGGCGCTCCAGCACCGGCATGCAGCGGTCGCGCGCGCCCTCCACCACCACCCGAAAGAGCCGCACCGCTTGCACCGGAGGCCCCAGACACCGGAACACCAGGTCGACCAACGCATCTTCCAGCGCCTCGCGATCGCGAAGGCCGGTCAGCAACGACAAGCTGTGGGTGAGGTCTTTCATGGGTGGGAATGAGGCCATCAATGGGGCGGCACGCCGCGGCCCCTCATCGAAAAGCACCAGCCTACCACGCCGCACACACAGGCTTACCAGGCACCCACGGCCGCAAACCTAAAATGCACGGCATCAACAACGCGCCAGCACGCCGACCCGTCCATGACCACCCCACGCCGCCTGTTCGTCACCACCGCCCTGCCCTACGCCAACGGCAACTTCCACATCGGCCACATCATGGAATACATCCAGGCCGATACCTGGGTGCGGTTCCAGCGCATGTTGGGCCACGAGGTGCACTTTGTGTGCGCCGACGACGCGCACGGTGCGCCCATCATGATTGCCGCTGAAAAAGCGGGGATCACGCCGCAGCAATTCGTGGCCAACATCGCTGCCGGGCGCAAGCCTTATCTGGACGGCTTTCACATCGCCTTCGATAACTGGCACAGCACCGACGGCACTGAAAACCACCAGCTGGCGCAAGACATTTACCGGGGCCTGAAGGCCAACGGGCTGATCACCACCAAAACCATCGAGCAGTTCTTCGACCCCGAAAAACAGATGTTCCTGCCCGACCGCTTCATCAAGGGCACCTGCCCCAAGTGCGGCGCCAAAGACCAGTACGGCGACAGCTGCGAAAACTGCGGCGCGGTGTACGCCCCCACCGAGTTGAAAGACCCGTACTCGGCCCTGTCTGGCGCCACGCCGGTGATGAAAAGTTCGGAGCACCACTTTTTTGCCCTTAGCGACCCACGCTGTGCCGAGTTCCTGCAGGAATGGACGCACACCCCCGGACGCCTGCAACCCGAGGTGCTGAACAAAATCAAGGAATGGTTTGCAAAAACCACCGACGAAAACGGGGTCGAGTCGGGCGGTCTGGGCGACTGGGACATTTCGCGTGATGCACCCTACTTCGGCATTGAGATTCCCGATGCGCCGGGCAAATACTTTTATGTGTGGCTGGACGCACCCATTGGCTACCTGGCCTCGCTGAAAAACTACTTCGACAAAGGTGGTGCCAAAGCACGTGGCGAACTGCGCAGCTACGACGAGTTCATGGCCGACCCGGCCACCGAGCAGGTGCATTTCATTGGCAAAGACATCACCTACTTCCACACCCTGTTCTGGCCGGCCACGCTGCATTTCAGCGGCCGCAAAACACCGAATGCGGTGTTTGTTCACGGCTTTCTGACCGTGAACAACGGTGAAAAAATGAGCAAGAGCCGGGGCACGGGTCTCGACCCGCTGAAGTACCTCAGCCTGGGCATGAACCCGGAATGGCTGCGCTACTACCTGGCTGCCAAACTCAACGGCAAAAACGAAGACATCGACTTCAACCCCGCCGACTTCATGGCCCGTGTCAACAGCGACCTGGTGGGCAAGTTCATCAACATCGCCAGCCGCAGCGCGGGTTTCATCAGCAAACGCTTTGGCGGCCAACTGGGTGCCATGTCGGCCGACGGCCAGGCGCTGTGGTCCAAGCTGTCAACGGAGGCCGCCACCATTGCAGGCCACTACGAGGCACGCGACACCGCCCGCGCCCTGCGCGACATCATGCTGCTGGCAGATGCAGTCAACGCCTACGTGGACCAGAACAAGCCCTGGGAACTGGCCAAGCAGGAAGGCCAGGACGCACGCCTGCAAGATGTGTGCACCACCTGCCTGCAAGCCTTCCGCCTGTTGACGCTCTACCTGAAGCCCGTACTGCCTGCACTGGCCGCTCAGGTGGAAGATTTCCTGCAAATGCCTGCGCTGTCGTTTGCCGATGCGGCCCAGCCCCTGCCCGCCGGCCACACCATTGCGGCCTACCAGCACCTGATGCAGCGCGTGGACATCAAGCAACTTGACATGCTTTTTGAGCCTCCAGCACAAGCTGAACCTGCAGTGGCAGCTACTGAAAAGAAAAGCCCCGGCGGTGAAGACATTGCTCCCACCATTGACCTGCGCATCGCCAAAATCGTCAACTGCGAGCGGGTGGAGGGCAGCACCAAACTGCTGCGCCTCACCTTGGACGTGGGCGAAACAGACGCAGCTGGCCAGCCCACCACGCGCAACGTGTTTTCGGGCATTGCCAGTGTGTACGCACCCGAGCAACTGGTGGGCCAGCTCACGGTGATGGTGGCCAACCTGGCCCCACGGAAAATGAAGTTCGGCATCAGCGAAGGCATGGTGCTGGCCGCCAGCCACGCCGACGAAAAGGCTCGTGCTGACGCCCTGGCCCGGTGCCACGCCGGGCATGCGCATCCACTGACGCCACGCCACACACCTGCCGCACGCCATGTTTGCACCCATCCGTGGTTTCACCAGCGTGCACCGCACGCCCCAGGCGGACTTGAAGCTTGGCACCGTGCTGGCCTTTGTGGCCGGGGCGGCGAATGCGGGCGGGTTTCTGGCGGTGGGGCAATACACCTCACACATGACGGGCATGCTCTCCTCGGTGGCCGACAACGTGGTGCTGGGCCAGTTCACGCTGGCTGTGGCCGGGCTGGGTGCCCTGCTGGCTTTCACGCTGGGGGCCATGACCACCGCCTGGCTGGTCAACTGGGGCATGCGCCAGCAACTGCGCAGCGCCTACGGCCTGCCCCTGCTGCTGGAAGCCCTGGCGCTGCTGGTGTTTGGGCTGTTTGGAGCGGCCATTGGGCTGGTGACACATGTGTTTGTGCCACTCACAGTGGTGCTGCTGTGTTTCATCATGGGCCTGCAAAACGCGGTGATCACCAAAATTTCCAACGCCACCATCCGCACCACCCACGTCACAGGGCTGGTGACCGACCTGGGGATTGAGCTGGGCAAGCTGCTGTACCTCAACCGCCAGCGCAACACCCAACCCGTGCGTGCCAACCGCCAGCGCCTGCGGGTGCACGGCCAACTGGTGGCCAGTTTTCTGGTGGGTGGGCTGGTGGGTGCGCTGGGCTTCAAGCAACTGGGTTACATCAGCACGGTGCCACTGGCTGCCCTGCTGTTGCTGCTGGTGCTGCGCCCCGCGCTGGACGACTGGCATCGCCTGCACCCCTCGGCCTGAGCCACCTGCAAACCAATCTGCACGCCCACCGGCCGCCCCCGGACCGTAAAATCACGGTTTTGCGTTTCACAGCGAGTGTTCACACCATGGGCTTTTTTGCACGTCCTCACTACACCTCCGATGTCACAGATTTCATCGACAGCCTGAAGACGGCCAACCCTGCGCTCGAAGCCGCACAGCGCAAGGGCCGCAACCTGCTGTGGGACAAGCAAGTGAACCGCAACGAACAACAAGACATTCGCGCTGGCCAGGTGGCCCAAAAGCCCTACCCATACCAGACAGAACCCTCCGAGCATTGACAAGCACACCCAGGGCCCTACGGGTGCGCCCCGAATGACCGCCATCGGTGACGAGGCCCGTCTGGGCATCACCGAACTGCCCCCTGCTCCCGAGCTGTCCCCCGGCACCCCCGAGGTGGTGGATGCGATCGCTTTGGCACGGCTCTACGGCGAGCCGCTGTTTGCGCTGCCCCAGGACCTGTACATTCCGCCCGACGCGCTGCGGGTGTTTCTGGAGGCCTTCGAGGGCCCGCTGGACCTGCTGCTGTACCTGATACGCAAGCAGAACTTCAACATCCTCGACATTCCCATGGCCGCCGTCACCCGGCAGTACCTGAGCTATGTGGACGAAATACGGGTGGCCAACCTGGAGCTGGCCGCCGAGTACCTGCTGATGGCAGCCATGCTGATTGAAATCAAATCGCGTATGTTGCTGCCGCCCAAGCCCCAAGCCCCCGGGCAGGAACCGGAAGACCCCCGCGCCGAGCTGGTACGCCGCCTGCTGGAATACGAGCAGATCAAACTGGCCGCCCACCGCCTAGGCGAACTACCCCAACTGGACCGCGACTTCTGGCGCGCCCAGGTGCACATTGAACAATCGCTGCAGCCCCGTTTCCCTGATGTGAGCCCGGCCGACCTGCAACAGGCCTGGGCAGACATCCTGCGGCGGGCCAAGCTGGTGCAACACCACCACATCAGCCGCGAGGAACTCTCGGTGCGCGAACACATGGGCATGGTGCTGCGTCAACTGCGGGGCCAACGGTTTGTGGAGTTTGGCGAACTGTTTGACCCACGCCGGGGCGTGCCCGTTCTGGTGGTGACCTTCATCGCCATGCTGGAGTTGGCCAAAGAAACCCTGATCGAACTCACGCAGGCTGAAGCCTTTGCCCCCATTTATGTGCGGCTGGCCTATATTCCGAACTGAATCGGCACCTGCCGCTTTACCCACATGGGTTTTCAGCTACACAAATGACATTTTCCAACACCCAACACTTTGACGTCGTGATCGTGGGCAGCGGCCTGGCCGGGTTGACCGCCGCCCTGCAACTGGCGGCCACGCAGCGCGTGGCGGTGCTGACCAAACGACAGTTGGCCAACGGTGCCAGCGGCTGGGCGCAGGGCGGCATTGCCGCCGTGATGGACCCCACCGACACCTTCGACAACCACGTGCAAGACACGCTGGTGGCCGGTGCAGGTCTGTGCGACCTGGAGGCCACCCAAATGGTGGTGGAGCACGCGCCCGAGGCCATCCACTGGCTGCAAAGCCTGGGCGTGCCGTTTTCCACCGAAGATGGTGAACTGCACCTCACCCGAGAAGGCGGGCACAGCCACCGCCGCATCGTGCACGCCACCGACGCCACCGGGGCGGCGGTGCAGGCCACACTCATTGAGCGGGTAAAAGCCACCCCCAACGTGACCGTGTTCGAACACCACATGTTGGTGGACCTCATCACCGACCGCCGCACCACCAGCACGCTGCCTCGCCCAGGACAGCCCGTGCGCTGCCAGGGTGTGTACGCACTGGACGAGGTGCGCGACGAGGTGGTGACCTTCAACGCTCCCCACACCATCCTGGCCACTGGTGGCGCGGGCAAGGTGTACCTCTACACCACCAACCCCGACACCGCCACCGGCGACGGCATTGCCGCCGCCTGGCGCGCCGGATGCCGAGTGGCCAACATGGAGTTCATCCAGTTCCACCCCACCTGCCTGTACCACCCCCAAGCCAAAAGCTATCTCATCACCGAAGCCGTGCGCGGTGAAGGCGGCAAGCTGCTGCTGCCGCCCGAGGCCGGTGGCACCCGCTTCATGCCCCAGCACGACCCGCGTGCGGAACTGGCCCCGCGCGACGTGGTGGCCCGTGCCATCGACTTTGAAATGAAGAAACACGGTGTGGACTGTGTGTACCTGGACATCAGCCACAAAAGCCCCGAGTTTTTGGAAGCGCACTTCCCCAACATCAAGGCCCGCTGCCTGGAGTTGGGCATCGACATCACACGCCAGCCCATACCCGTGGTGCCCGCCGCGCACTACACCTGTGGTGGTGTGGTCACCGACTTGGCGGGCCGCACCGACATTGCAGGGCTGTACGCCGTGGGCGAAACCACTTGCACCGGCCTGCACGGTGCCAACCGACTGGCCAGCAACTCGCTGCTGGAATGCATGGTGTTTGCGTCGGCCACGGTCAAGGCCATTGCGGCATCGCCCACGCCACCGGCCGTGCAACTGCCCGCCTGGGACGACAGCCGCGTGACCGACGCCGACGAACTGGTGGTGATCCAGCACAACTGGCACGAGCTGCGCCGCTTCATGTGGGACTACGTGGGCATTGTGCGCACCACCAAACGGCTGGAGCTGCTGCAAAAAGAAATCCACGAGTTCTACGCCCGCTTCCACGTGACGCGCGACCTGCTGGAGCTGCGCAACCTGGTGCAGGTGGCTGATTTGATCGTCATGTCGGCCCTGATGCGCCGCGAAAGCCGGGGCCTGCACTACAGCCGCGACTTCCCCAACACCGACGCGGTGGCCAAGCCCACGGTACTGGCACCGCCGCCGCGCTGAGGCCAGGCGCGCCTCTGCGCTGCTGACAGACAGCCCTGTGCAGCCTTCAAGCTGCACCGATGTGCGGCACCAGCCCCGCCGTGGGCTGCCCGGCCTTCAGCGCAGCGGTGAAGGCCAGCATGCGGTCAATGGGCTGGCGGGCGCGGGGAATCAGCCCCGGGTCGACATGCACGGCGTTGTCGCCGGTTTCCAGCACACGCACCAGCCCAGCCAGTCCGTTCATGGCCATCCAGGGGCAGTGGGCGCAGCTTTTGCAGGTGGCGCTGTTGCCGGCGGTGGGCGCCTCAATGAAGGTTTTGCCGGGGTTTTGCTGGCGCAGCATGTGCATCATGCCGTTGTCGGTGGCGACGATGAACGCCTTGGCATCCATCGTTTTGGCGGCATTCAGGATGCCACTGGTAGAGCCCACCGCGTCGGCCAGGGCCACCACGTCGGCCGGGCTTTCGGGGTGCACCAGCACCTTGGCGCTGGGGTGTTCTTTTTTGAGCGCTTCCAGCTCGAAGCCCTTGAACTCGTCGTGCACGATGCAGCTGCCGTTCCACATCAGCATGTCGGCCCCGGTTTCCCGCTGGATGTAGCCGCCCAGGTGGCGGTCGGGTGCCCACAGGATTTTGTGGCCCTGGTCTTTCAGCGCGCGCACGATGTCGAGTGCGCAGCTGCTGGTCACCAGCCAGTCGGCACGAGCTTTCACCGCAGCGCTGGTGTTGGCATACACCACCACGGTGCGGTCGGGGTGCTGGTCGCAAAAGGCTGAAAAGTCGTCCACCGGGCAGCCGAGGTCGAGCGAGCAGTTGGCCTCGAGGTCGGGCATGAGCACGGTTTTGTCGGGGCTCAAAATTTTGGCGGTTTCGCCCATGAACTTCACGCCCGACACCACCAGCGTTTGCGCGGCGTGGTCGCGCCCGAAGCGGGCCATCTCCAGGCTGTCAGACACGATGCCGCCGGTTTCCACCGCCAGGTCTTGCAGGTCGGGGTGTACGTAGTAATGCGACACCAGCACGGCGTTTTTGTCTTTCAGCAGCTCGCGCACGCGGGCCTTGAGGGCTGCACGTTCGTCCGGCGCGGGCTCGCGCGGCACACGCGCCCAGGCATGGCCGGTGCCGCACACCGCAGCGGTGGGTTCAGCGGCTTGCGGCTGGTCAAACGCCACGTCGATGAAGGCCTCGCCAGGGTGGGTGGCGGCAGAAAAAGCGGCAGAAGTCATGAATATTTCCGTAGCTGTGATTGCTTATCTATCAAGCGCCTGTGGCACTTTTGGATTAAAAAAATGGACCTCTGCAGCTCAAATGCCTTCAAAGCGCATGGAGTAGTCGGTGGCTTTCACGTCTTTGGTCAGGCCGCCGATGGAGATGCGGTCCACCCCGGTTTCTGCAAGGGCGCGTACGGTGTCCATGGACACGCCGCCCGAAATTTCCAGAATGGCGCGCCCGACATTCAACGCCACGGCCTGGCGCAAGGTGGGCAGGTCCATGTTGTCGAGCAGCACCATGGTGGCACCGCAGTCGAGGGCTTCGGTGAGCTGGTCGAGTCGCTCCACCTCGATCTCCACAAACTTGGCCTGGGGTGCCGTGCGTTGCACCTGTGCCAGCACGGCGGCCACACCACCGGCGGCGGCAATGTGGTTTTCTTTCACCAGAATGGCGTCGTACAGACCCATGCGGTGGTTGGTGCCGCCACCCATGGCGACGGCGTATTTCTGCGCCACGCGCAGGCCCGGCAAGGTTTTGCGGGTGTCCACAATGTGCGCGCGTGTGCCTGCCACCGCGTCCACAAACTGCGCCGTGCGCGTGGCCACGCCGCTGAGCAGTTGCAGAAAGTTGAGCATGGTGCGCTCGGCTGTCAGCAACTGTTGCGCAGGGCCGCTCATTTCAAACACCACCTCGTCGGCTCGGCAGCGCTGGCCTTCGGCCACACGCCACACCAACGCACCGCTGGGCACCACACGCTGAAACGTGGCCTGCACCCAGGGTGCGCCACAGAGCACGGCGGCTTCACGCGCCAGCACACGGGCGCGGGCTTGCGCGCCGGGGGGCACCAGGGCAGCGGTCAGGTCACCGGAGCCCACGTCTTCAGCCAGGGCACGGGCCACATCGGCGGCCACAGTGGCTTCAAACTCGGGGCCGGTGAACGGCGCAAAACGTTCGACAAATGTCTGCATGGGAATCGGTCTCTGGGGCTGCTGGGCTTGGAATAGACTCGCCATTTTCGTGCCAAACGGCACCTGCCCGGGCCCATGGGGCCTGAATACCGCGTTTGCCGCCCCCACCATGAGCGACCCACACACACAAGCCGCCGCCACACCCTACGGCACCTTGCCCAGCGCATCACCCTTGCCACAGCGCCGCCCCATCAGCCTGCCGCGCCTGCAAGACCTGCGCGACAAGGGCGAAAAAATCACCATGCTCACTGCCTACGACGCCACCTTTGCCGCCGTGGCCGACGCCGCAGGGGTGGAATGCATCCTGGTGGGCGACTCGCTCGGCATGGTGTGCCAAGGCTTGGCCAGCACCACGGGCGTGACGCTGGAGACCATGCGCTACCACACCGAAAGCGTGGTGCGCGGCCTGCGCCGCGTGCAAGGCACGGCCTGGGTGATTGGCGACCTGCCTTTTGGCAGCTACCAGGAAAGCAAAGAACAGGCACTGCGCAGCGCCACGGTGCTGATGCAGGCCGGTGCCCACATGGTCAAGCTCGAAGGTGGCGGCTGGACGGCCGACACCGTGCGGTTTTTGGTGGAGCGCGGCATTCCCGTGTGCGCCCACCTGGGGCTGACGCCCCAAACCGTGCACGCGCTGGGTGGCTACCGGGTGCAGGGCCGTGGTGCCCAGGCCGATGAACTGCGCCGCCACGCGCTGGCACTACAAGACGCAGGTGCCGCCATGCTGGTGCTGGAAATGGTGCCCTCCCCGCTGTCGGCCGCGCTGACCGCTGAGCTGCCCACCTGCCACACCATTGGCATTGGTGCGGGCAAAGGCACTGCCGGCCAGGTGCTGGTGATGCACGACATGCTGGGCATCAACCTGGGCAAAAACCCGAAGTTCGTGCGCAACTTCATGGACGGCAGTGCCAGCGTGCGCGACGCCATGGCAGCCTACGTCAAAGCCGTGAAGGACGGCAGTTTTCCGGACGACGCCCTGCACGCGTGGAAGGACTGACTGTGAATATCGTCCACACCCCCGCCGAGCTGCGCGCGGCGCTGGCCCCGTTTCAATCCCCCGCTTTTGTGCCCACCATGGGCAACCTGCACGACGGGCACTTGGACCTGGTGCGTCAGGCCGTGCCCTTGGGCGACGTGACGGTGGCCAGCATCTTCGTCAACCGCCTGCAGTTCGGCCCCAACGAAGACTTCGACACCTACCCCCGCACGCTACAGGCCGACTGCGACAAACTGGCCGATGCGGGCTGCCATGTGGTGTTTGCCCCGAACGAGCGCGACCTGTACCCCGAACCGCAAACCTTCACGGTGGCACCTGACCAGGCGCTGGCGAACATTCTGGAAGGTCACTTCCGCCCTGGGTTTTTCACCGGGGTGTGCACGGTGGTGATGAAGCTGTTCCAGTGCGTGTATGCCGAGTCCAAAGGACCCCGCCACGCCCTGTTTGGCAAAAAAGACTACCAACAGTTGATGGTGATACGCCGCATGGTGGAGCAGTTTGCGCTGCCCATCACCGTGGTGGGGGGTGAAACCCAGCGCGCGGCCGATGGTCTGGCGCTGAGTTCACGCAACGGCTACCTGAGTGCGGCCGAACGCGCCGAGGCCGTGCAACTGGCACAGGCTTTGCGCCGCCTGGCCGATGCGACCCGCGCCCTGCCCGAAGCCAGCTTTGCCTGCGCCGTGGGCCAACTGGAGCACGAAGCCACGCAGACCTTGAACCGACGCGGTTGGCGCACCGACTATCTCACCGTGCGCCGCCGTCGCGACCTGCAGGCACCTGCGCACGGGGACAGCCTGGTGGTGCTGGGCGCATCACGCCTGGGCGCCACACGGCTGATTGACAACCTGGAATGCTGAGACGCTGAAGGTGCTGGCTGGCGGGGACACTCAACCCGCCAGTTCGGTCTTGGCCCCGCGCCCCATCAGGGCCGCCACGGCCTGTGCGGGTTGGGTGCGACCGTCCAGCAGGTCGACCACGGCGGCCAGCGTTTGCGCGCGCTGCAGCACGGTGCGGGCGCTGTACACACCCTCGGCCACGTGGCCGAGAGACGCCACGGCCTGCGCCAGCGACTGGCCGCTGGCCAGCAACAGGCCCACGCGGCGATTGCGACTGAGGTCACCCGTGGCCGTCAGCACGAGGTCGCCCAGGCCGCTCAGACCCATGAAGGTGTCGGCCCGCGCACCCAGTGCCAGGCCCAGGCGCGTCATTTCGGCCAGCCCACGCGTGACCAGGGCTGCACGGGCGTTGAGGCCCAGTTGCAGGCCGTCGCACAGCCCGGTGGCCACCGCCAGCACGTTCTTGACCGCACCACCCACCTCTACGCCCACGAGGTCGTCATTGGCGTACACACGCAGCGTCGGGCTGTGAAAGGCCGCTACCAAAGCGCTGCGCACTTCGTCATGACGGCTGGCAGCCACCAGTGCCGTGGGTTGACCGGCGGCCACTTCCTGCGCGAAGCTGGGCCCGCTCAAGGCCCCCGCCCTCAGGTGGGGGGCAACCTGGGCCTGCACCTCGTGGGGCATGAGTCCGGTGCCCGCCTCAAAACCTTTGCACAGCCACGCCACGGGCACACCTGTGTGGGCCAGGGCTTCAAGCGTGGGGCGCAGGGCGGCGGTGGGCGTGGCGACCACGCACAGGTCCACAGCACCGGGCCGGGCCAGGTGGCCCCAGGCCTCGGCGTTCAGCGAGCGAATCGCCAAGGCCTCTGGCAGTGGCATGCCAGGCAGGTAGCGAGCGTTTTCGCGTGTGCGAGCGAGGGCATCTGCCTGCGCAGCATCGCGCACCCACAGCTCCACGCGGTGACCGGCGGGGTGGCGACAGGCGCTCAGGGCCAATGCAGTGCCCCAGGCACCCGCACCCAGCATGACGATGTTCATAGCTTGAAATCCATGCCAGTCAAGCGCCAGAGGCCCATTTGACCTGAATTTACTGAGGCGTACCTTCGGCAGCGCGGGTTTGCTGCTGTTGTTCGTACATGGCCTGGAAGTTGATTTCCGACAGGTGCACAGGCGGGAAACCGGCGCGGTTGATCAGATCGGCCACATTGGCGCGCAGGTAGGGGTACACGATTTGCGGGCAAGCGATGCCCATGATGGGACCCATCTGCTCGTCTGGCAGGTTGCGGATTTCAAAAATGCCGGCTTGCTTGCATTCCACCAGGAACACGGTTTTGTCGTCGATTTTGGTTTGCACGGTGGCTGACACGCACACCTCGAACACGCCTTCGGCAGCCGGTTCGGCCGACACGGCCAACTGGATGTCCACGGTGGGCTGCTCTTGCACCAGCAGGATGGCGGGGGAATTGGGTTGCTCCAGCGAGGCTTCTTTCAGGTAAACGCGCTGGATCTGGAACACGGGCTCAAGGGCTTCGGACATGGTGTTTTCTCGGTGTGTTGGAAAAATTCAGCAAAACAAAGCCCGCCGGGCGTGTGCCTGGGGCGGGCGCGGGGGGAATTATGTCAGCCCAAGGCTGGACGCTGACATCAGGCGTTGAGCAGGGGCAGCAACCCCCCACGGGCGTCGAGTGCGTGCAAATCGTCACAGCCACCCACGTGCGTGTTGCCAATGAAAATTTGCGGCACCGAGGTGCGACCGGTCAGTTCAGTCATGGTTTTGCGCAGTTCAGGGCGCAGGTCCACACGGATTTCTTCCAACTGGTCGACACCACGGGCAGACAGCAGTTGCTTGGCACGGATGCAATAGGGGCACGTGGCGGTGAGGTAGATCTTGACGGCTTGCATGGCGGTTTTGGGTGAATGGACGGACAGCGTCGGGGCGGCAGCAGACAGGCTCAGCCTTTTTCCACGGGCAGGCTGGCTTCGCGCCAGGCACCCATGCCACCCGAAAGCGACAAGGCCTTCTCATAGCCGAGCTTGGTGGCAATCGACACCGCGCGATTGGACCGCATGCCGCTGGCGCACACCATCACCAGAGGCGTTGATTTGTTTTTGACGGTGCCGGCCAGTTTGGCCTCCAGCTGGCTCAGCGGAATGTTCTTGGCCCCCACCACGTGTCCGTTGGCAAACTCAGCCGCCTCGCACACGTCGATCACCACCGCTTTTTCGCGGTTCATGAGCATGACGGCTTCGCTGGCGGTGAGGCCACCTGCACGCGCGCCGCGAGACACCACGGGCCACAACAGCATGGCGGCTGAAGCAATGGCAATGGCAAACAGCGTCCAGTTATCGATGAAAAACTTCACTTCGGTCCTTTCGCCTGTGTCATGTGATCAGGCTGGGTGAT
>JAIFMP010000115.1 GCA_020048405.1 Hydrogenophaga sp. | reverse complement strand
ACGCCAGCATCACCACCACTCAGGTGTACACGCGGCTGGATTTTCAGCATCTGGCCCGCGCCTACGATGCTGCGCACCCACGCGCACGCCGCGTAGGCGCACAAGCTTTAAAAACCCCGGGGGGTAAGGGTAAGTCCGATCTGGAGTGACCGGACACTTGCCCCACAATCCGCGCTCCCGCCCTTGGGTTGCATCGATTGGAGTCTGCGAAATGAAGGTTTTTTCCGTTTTCAAAGCCCTGTGGCTGGCTTTGGGCCTGAGCATGTCGGTGGCCGCTGTGGCCGCTGACGAGCCTGTCAAAGTGGTTTATCACATGAATGAGGGCATTCCGCAGGCGTCGCGTGCAATGGCGAACATCCGTTTCCACATGGCCGCCGACCCCGATGTGAAGATTGTGGTGGTGGCTCACGGCCTGGGCATCGACTTTCTCTTGAAGGATGCGGTAAACTAGGTTGAGCAACCGTTTGGCCCCGCCGTGGCGGAACTGGCTGCCAAAGGGGTGGAGTTCCGCGTATGCAACACCACCCTCAAAACGCGCAAGCTTGATGCAAGGTGGTTCCATCAGGCGTTGCAGAAACCGCCAACCTGCAGGCCAAGCAAGGTTTCGTTTACCTGCGCCCCTGAGGTAGGCGGTGGGCAGGGTGATTGGCGTGTTGCCCGCTGCCCGGCGGTGAAATTCAATCCCGGGTGGCGCGACGGCGCAAAGAGTCGAGGTACAGCTGCCCGTCAGGCGGGTGCCCTGCCCTCTGGCTTTCCCACAGCATCTGGCCCAGGCATTCCATCGCCTGGTGGTGGGCGTCATGCAGCGAGTCAAGCCTCGCTGCCAGCAACTCAACGGCCTGGCGCACCCCGGGAGGTTGGTCAATGGAGCACTGCTCGCTGATGGACAGATGCATGGAGAGGTGCAAAAACGGATTGCTGGCACCAGCCTCCGGCTCGGCCATGCGGCGCAGGGCAGCTTCCACATCGGCCAGATCGGTGTGGAATTCGGGGTGTTCGTCTATCCATTGACCGCTCAGAACCTCGATGGCTTCCATCGCCTCCCCGGTGCGTTGCTTACGGTACACATCACAGAAAAAGCGCCGTACATCGGCTTGGCTGGGATTAAACATAGAATTTACTTGTAGCTATAAAATGTTACTGGTAAAGCGATAGATGCATTTTTGATGAAAAAATTTTGTCAGGTGCGCCAAGGCGGCAAAGACCAGTCGCGCCAGATGGACAGCGCGCGCAATCCTGCCGTGACCACCAGGCAGGCGACCAGCGCGATCCAACCGGGGGACTGGGTTTGCCACAGCGCCAGGTACACCCAGCCGCCCGCAAACGCGCAGATGGCATAGGGCCTGTGGTCTCGCAAGACTGTCGGTATTTCGTTGCAGACGATGTCGCGCAACACCCCGCCCAGAACCCCAGTCACCACGCCCATGAGCACCGCCACCAGACCGGGCATCTGGGTCAGCAGAGCCTGGTGGACGCCGCTGGCAGTGAACAGACCCAGGCCCAGGGCATCCGGCCAGAAAATGGCCTTTTCCGTCAACTTGAAATGGCGCTGGCGCAGCACCAGCATGGCCAGCAGCGCGAGGCCCAGCACCCCCCACAGCAGTTCGACGTGCCGGACCCAGAAAAACGGGCGCTGGTCCAGCAGCAAGTCACGGACCGTTCCGCCGCCGAATGCGCTGAGAAACGCCACAGCGCACACACCCACTGCATCCAGTTGCTTGCGCGCAGCGACCATCACCCCTGACAACGCAAAGGCAGCCGTGGCAGCCACTTCCACCAGCAGCCTGAGCGTGTCACCCCAGTATTGAACCGTGTCCATTCAGCGATTGTCGCCTTGGGTACGCCAGCTGCCGCTCTCGCGGGGCAAACTGGCGCGGGCCAATGGCTTGGGGCATCTTGCCTGTGGCGTTGGCGTTTTACGGAGGCCTTGCATGCCGGTTGTAGTTGTTGCCAACCCCAAAGGCGGGGTGGGAAAGTCGACCTTGTCCACCCAGTTGGCGGGGTACTGGGCATCGCGGGGGCATGCAGTCGTGTTGGGCGATGCAGATCGTCAGCAGTCTTCTCGCATGTGGTTGTCTCTCAGGCCACCACAAGCCAGCCCCATTGCGACCTGGAGTGTGTCGCTTGACGGCCTGGCCCGTCCGCCCCGCGGTACGACGCATTTGGTGTTGGACACCCCCGCTGGCCTGAAGGGTCGGCGCTTGGACGAGGTGATGCGGCTGGCCACGCGAATCGTCGTTCCGTTGCAGGCCAGTGTGTTCGACATGCACGCCACGCAGCAATTTTTGGTGGAGTTGGCCGACCGCAAAAAGGCCGACAAGGTACCGGTGGGCGTGGTGGGTATGAGGGTCGATGAGCGGACCATCGCAGCCGAAAAGCTGCGCGACTTTGTGCAGTCGCTGGGTTTGCCGGTGCTGGGTTATCTGCGCCACACACAAAACTATGTGCACCTGGCGGCCCAGGGCCTCACGCTGTTCGACGTGGCACCCGCCCGCGTTGCACGTGACATTGAACAGTGGCGGGATTTGTGTGAATGGGTGGATGCCGCATGAGAGTTTTCGACACCTTGACTGACCTAGCTGCCTGTGTGGGGCAGGAGGTTGCCACCAGCGATTGGCTCACCGTCACGCAGGAGCAGATCAACCTCTTTGCCCAGGCCACGGGTGACCACCAGTGGATTCACACCGATGTGGAGCGCGCGCAGGCTGGGCCGTTTGGCACCCCGATCGCGCACGGTTTCCTGACGCTGTCACTGCTGCCACAAATGATGGAGTCGGCGGTTCAGGTCAAGCAATCGGGCATGGGTGTGAACCAGGGTTTGAACAAGGTTCGTTTCACTTCACCGGTGCCGGTGGGCAGCCGGTTGCGGGCGCGGTTACGACTGGAATCAGTCCATTGGCTTGATGGCGGCGGCTGCCAGATGGTCTGGGGTGTGACTGTGGAGCGCCATGGACAGACCAAGCCGGTGTGTGTGGCCGAAATTCTGGCGCGTCGCTACCCCTGAGCGGGCATGTGTGGGGCGGTGCCAAATCCGTTTTGCCGCCAGGCTTCATAGGTTGTGACGGCCACTGCGTTGGACAAATTCAAACTTCGCTGGCCCGTCAGCATGGGCAACCTCAGCCATTGTGTGGCGGGAATTTGCAGGCGGATGTCTTCTGGCAGACCCCGTGTTTCGGAGCCGAATACCAGCCAGTCGCCTGGGGCAAAACCCTGGGCGTGGACCACGTTTGCTGCGCGGGTGGTCAGGGCATACATGCGCTGGGCCTCGGGGTGCATGGTCTGTAAAAAAGTGCCCCAGTCGTCGTGAATGCGAAGTTGCGCGTACTCGTGGTAATCGAGCCCGGCGCGGCGAAGCTGCTTGTCGTCGAGTGAAAAGCCTATCGGTTTGACCAAGTGCAAGCTGCAACCCGTGTTGGCGCAGAGGCGAATGATGTTGCCGGTGTTGGGCGGAATCTCCGGGTGAACCAGAACGATATTGAACATATGGCGAAACAGGGAGTGAAAGCGGTGCGGGCGCAAGTGTCAGTCTGCTGGCGTGCGTGCAAACACCAGTGCATTGACCTCCGCAGCCCCGGCCATTTTCAATGCGTGCGCCGCAGCGGCGAGCGTCGCGCCGGTGGTCATGATGTCATCGACCAGCAACACGCGTTTGCGGGCAACAAATGGCATAGCCGCCGGAGGGACGGCAAAGGCCGTGTTCAGGTTGCTGAGCCGGGCTTCGCGGCTGAGTTCATGTTGGGGTGTTGTGTCTTTCAGCTTCAGCAACAGAGACGCATCCGCCTTGCACGCTGGATGACTTGGTCGAGCCCTGAGCAGCGCCTTCACCAGCAGCCAAGCCTGGTTGTAGCCACGTTCCCCCAGGCGCTGTGCGGTGAGGGGCAAGGGAGCGCACAGGTCGCAACGGTCGAGCAGTGCGAGAGCCTCGGGCGCACTGGCCATCAGGTCCGCAAATGTGTTGGCCCAAGCCGTGTCGCCATGGAACTTGAACCGTGCAATCAACTGACCCCATGGATAGCCGTAGTCGACCGCTGTGGCGCAGCGGTCCAGGTGTGCGGGTGCCTGTCGGCAGTTGCCGATCCTGCAGGGCGAATCAACATCCAGTCGCAGCGCGCAAGTGGGGCATCTGGCGGTGGGAGCTGCAAATGTTTGCACGCAGGCGCTGCAAATGGGCTGCCCCAGGGGTGATGCGGGCCAGGTGCCGCATACGTGACAGGCTGACGGCAGCCAGGCGCGCGGTGCGGTCAAAGCTCGGAGTGCGGTGCGTGCCAACATGTTGTCTCACTATACTGATTCGACACCTTACCCCCATGAGCGCAACCCCTGACACTTCATTTCAACGGCATTCGACCGAAATCCCCGTTCCTGGCATGGATCCCGCAGCGGTTGATCGGTGGGAAAGGCGCCGGACCATGACCAGCGCTTGGATCCATGAAGAGGTCGGTTCTCGCATGGCTCAGCGGCTGGGCTGGATCAAGGCCCAGCCTGAGAGTTGGCTGAGTTGGGAGCCGGTCCATGCAGGTGTTCAGGCCCACCGCGCCGTTGCTCAGGCTTACCCCAAGGCACGAGCGGCAGTGCATGCTCATAGGCCGGAACATGCCTTGGCTGTTCTTAAATCGGCAGCGCCTGAGGCTGCCGGGTTGATGGGCCGCTGGCGGTACATGGCCCCCGTCCATGCCGATAGCTCGACGGCGGTGGACATGCTCTGGGCAAACATGGTGCTTCACGCCACTCACCAACCGCAGACGCTGCTCCAGCGCTGGCATCGAGCCCTGCGCACAGACGGCTTTTTGATGTTTTCCTGTCTTGGCCCCGACAGCTTTGCTGAGCTGCGCCATGTGTACGCGACGCAGGGATGGGCTCCGCCGGCCCACGCCTACACGGATATGCACGATTGGGGTGACATGCTGGTACAGGCCGGTTTTGCAGAGCCCGTCATGGACATGGAGCGCATAACCCTGTCGTATTCCTGCGCCGCCGCCGTGCTGGCAGACCTGCGCCAGCTGGGCGGCAATCTCTGCGAGCAGCGTGACACTGTCACCCGGGGCCGAGCATGGTTGGCCGCTTGGCATGCTGCCCTGGAACAGCACATGCCCCGTTTGCCTGATGGGCGGATGACCCTCACATTCGAGGTAATTTATGGCCACGCTCACAAAGGCAAACCCCGTGTTCCTGTTTCGCAGGCCAGCGCCGTGTCACTCCAGAACATGCGAGATATGCTGTCGGCCAACTCCCGCCGAAGCGTTTGAGCGCTGTGTGAGGCATCAATTTGATGCCTGTTTGATCCAGATCCCCCCTCACACCTCGTTACAATTGACTTAAATCAACGCTGTGGTCAGGCAGTTTGGCTAGTTGAGAGCGTTGCGGGTTTGCGCTGGCTGACGGAGTTGTTTGTGCCCTTTTCATCCCACGATTACAGATTGGCAACGGTGTCGGCTGACCGTGTTCAGTGGCGGCTGAAGCGAAATTGTTCGGTGTCGCCCGCGCAGATGTGTGCGTTGTTGGTGTTCTTGGGAACTGTGTCAATGGCAGTGGCTGCATTTTTCTGGATGCAGGGCGCGACCTTGGTTTTGCCGTTTGCAATGCTGGAAGTCTTGGCGTTGGTAGGCGCTGTGGTTGCTTTTGCCAGGCATGCTGCAGATGGGGAGCGAATCAGCTTGGCCGGTGGACACTTGGTGGTTGAGCTGGAGTCGGGTGGCAAATCACAGCGACTTGAATTTGCGCGGGAGTGGGTCCGAATCGAGCCGATGGGTGGTGCCGGATCTTTGATTCAGGTTTCCGCCAGTGGAAATTCTGTGGCAGTAGGTCGGCACATTCGGTCCGAGCTCAGGCCGCTGTTGGCGCGTGAGCTGAGGCTGGCATTGCGCGCGGTTTGAAAGAGTTGTGTTTGGCGGTGGGCGGAGGGTTTTCCCCATCGGAGAAAAGTGAATTTTTGGTGTAATCGGCATTGATATAAATCAATGCTTATATTAGAGGCGAACAGAAGTGAGCAAAACAAAGACACGAAGCCCATCAGAGCGGTCGGTAGTGCAGTCGGTTTTTCGCGCAGTTGCGCATGGATCTTTGGTGTCGGCCGCATGGCTGTCCACCGCTGCACACGCTGCCGTGAATGACCTTCCCGGAGGTCCAGCGGTCAATCAACTGAACTTTGCCCCGGCAGCAACCAAGATTGCTGAGGAGCAGCATTGGTTGCACTGGTTCATGATGGTCATTTGTGCGGTGATCTTTGTGGTGGTGTTTGGGGTGATGTTCTATTCCATCCTCAAACACCGGAAGTCTGTTGGGCACAAATCTCAGGAACTGGCCGAGCCGATTTGGGTTGAGCTGGGCTGGACGATCGTTCCGCTGCTGATCGTGATCGGTATGGCTTTGCCCGCCACCAAAGTGCTGGTGGCTCAAAAAGACACCACCAACGCTGACCTGACCATCAAGACCACTGGAATGCAGTGGAAGTGGGGCTACGACTACATCAAGGGAGAAGGCGAAGGCATCAGCTTCATCTCCACCCTGGACAACACCCATCGCGCGATGTCGGACAGTGGCAACCCTCCACCCACCGACAACTACCTTCTGAAGGTTGACAACCCAATGGTTGTGCCTGTCGGCAAGAAAATCCGTGTCATCACCACTGCAAACGACGTCATTCACGCTTGGATGGTGCCCGCTTTTGGTGTCAAGCAGGATGCGATCCCTGGCTTCGTTCGTGACACGTGGTTCAAAGCCGAAAAAGTGGGTGATTACTACGGTCAGTGTGCAGAGTTGTGCGGCAAGGAGCACGCCTACATGCCGATCCACGTGAAGGTGGTGTCTGCTGAAGAGTATTCAGCTTGGGTGGATGGGCAAAAGAAAGCCATGGCTGCTTTGGCTGACGACCCCTCGAAAACATGGACTGTTGCTGACATGGTCAAGCGTGGTGAGTCCGTTTATGCCGCCAACTGTGCCGCTTGCCACCAAGCCAACGGCAAGGGCGCGGGGCCAATCAAGGCCCTCGACGGTGCAGCCGTGATGTTGGATGCTGATCACAACAAGGCGATCAATGTGCTGCTGAACGGCCAGGCCAACGGTGCCATGCCAGCCTGGAAGCAATTGAGCGACACGGAAATTGCTGCTGTGATCACGTACGCCAAAAACAGCTGGTCCAATAAAACCGACCAAGTGGTACAGCCTGCCGAAGTGGTCGCCGCTCGCAAGTGAGCGTCTGGTTCTCGTTTTTCTGAGTTTTCAAGGATTTAAACATGAGTGCAGTACTCGGTCATCACGACGATCACCACGCACACGATCACGACCACCATGCCCCTACGGGCTGGCGTCGTTGGGTGTACGCCACCAACCACAAGGACATTGGCACCCTGTACCTGTTGTTCAGTTTCACGATGCTGATGATCGGTGGCGTCTTGGCATTGGGCATCCGTGCCGAGTTGTTCCAGCCGGGTCTGCAGTTGGTCAACCCCGAACTGTTCAACCAGCTCACCACAATGCACGGCCTGATCATGGTGTTCGGGGCCATCATGCCGGCGTTTGTGGGTTTTGCGAACTGGATGATTCCGTTGCAAATCGGCGCATCTGACATGGCCTTTGCTCGGATGAATAACTTCAGCTTCTGGCTGATGATCCCTGCTGGCTTGATGCTGGCCGGTTCCTTCTTCATGCCTGGCGGCGCACCTGCTGCGGGTTGGACCCTTTACGCACCGCTGACGCTGCAAATGGGCCCCTCGATGGATGCAGGCATTTTTGCGATGCATATCCTGGGTGCTTCGTCCATCATGGGTTCGATCAACATCATCGTCACCATCCTGAACATGCGCGCGCCCGGCATGACATTGATGAAGATGCCCATGTTCTGCTGGACGTGGTTGATCACGGCCTACCTGCTGATCGCCGTGATGCCCGTGCTGGCCGGTGCCATCACGATGACACTGACCGATCGTCACTTCGGAACCAGCTTCTTCAACCCCGCCGGTGGCGGTGACCCCGTGATGTACCAGCACATTTTCTGGTTCTTTGGTCACCCAGAGGTTTACATCATGATTTTGCCGGCCTTCGGCATCATCTCTGCTGTGGTGTCGGCCTTCTCTCGCAAAAAGCTGTTTGGCTATGCCTCCATGGTTTATGCGACTGGCTCGATTGCGATCCTGTCGTTTGTGGTGTGGGCTCACCACATGTTCACCACTGGCATGCCCGTGACCGGACAGCTGTTCTTCATGTATTCCACGATGCTGATCGCAGTGCCCACCGGCGTGAAGATCTTCAACTGGATTGCGACCATGTGGAAAGGGTCCATGACCTTTGAAACCCCCATGCTGTTTGCTGTCGGGTTTATCTTCGTGTTCACCATCGGCGGTTTCACGGGTTTGATCCTGTCTGTGGCTCCGATCGACATCCAGATGCAGGACACCTACTACGTGGTGGCCCACTTCCATTACGTGCTGGTGGCTGGTTCTCTGTTTGCTTTGTTTGCGGGTGTGTACTACTGGTTGCCCAAGTGGACTGGTGTGATGTACAGCGAAACACGTGGCCAGATTCACTTCTGGTGGTCGATGATTTCGTTCAACATCACCTTCTTCCCCATGCACTTCCTGGGGTTGGCAGGTATGCCACGGCGCTATGCTGACTACCCGATGCAGTTTGCAGACTTCAACGCGATCGCATCCGTCGGTGCATTTGCTTTCGGCTTCGCTCAGGTTTACTTCTTCCTCGCAGTGGTGTTGCCCGCCATGCAAGGCAAAGGTGAAAAAGCTTCTGCCAAACCTTGGGAAGGTGCTGAGGGCCTCGAGTGGGAAGTGCCTTCCCCCGCACCATTTCACACGTTTGAAAATCCTCCCAAGCTCGACGCAACCGCCACGCGTGTGGTGGGCTGAAAGTTCTTGCCATGACGACACCCGAGCAAAAAAGAAACAACACCCGACTGGGCCTCATCCTGGCGTCCGTGGCTGCGGTGTTTTTCTTGGGGTTCATGGCAAAGCTGGTGTTTCTCGGCAAGTAATGCAACGAGCGAGTCCATGGCTTTGATCAAACACAACGTTCAGATGCTGGGCAAACTGGCGGTCATCACCGCTGGCATGTTCGGCTTTGGCTACGCTCTGGTGCCTCTTTACAAAGCGATTTGTGAGGCCACGGGTATCAATGTCTTGGCTTTGTCCGAGCGCGAGGTGCCGGGCCTGAAATCTGCTTTGCCCAAAAACACCCAAGTGGATGAGTCGCGGACCATCACCGTGGAGTTTGATGCGAATGCACGTGGACCCTGGGACTTCAAGCCTGCCACACGGTCAATGGAGGTTCATCCCGGGCAGTTGATGACGGTGATGTACGAGTTCCAGAACATCCAGAACCGAACAATGTCTGCGCAGGCCATTCCAAGCTATGCACCCCAGCAGGCGATGTCTCACTTCAACAAGCTGGAGTGTTTTTGCTTCAACGAGTACACGTTGGCTCCCGGTGAAAAGAAGCAATGGCCGGTGGCTTTTGTGATCGATCCCAAGTTGCCCAAAGATGTGAAGACAATCACACTGTCTTACACATTTTTTGAGGTGGGTGGAAAGGTTCCCGCCGCTCCCGTGGCCATGGGCACCCAACCGGTGTCAGCCACGAAAGACGGTGCATGACGGATGACGTGCCTCACAAGCGGAAGTTTGCTTTTCTGGCAACCGTTTCCGCAGTGTTGTGGGCTTTTCTGGGAGTGCGCCGCAGGGCGGACTACCAGAAAGACATAGACAAGCTCAATCCACTGCACCTCATGGCAGTTGGGCTGGTGCTTGCGCTGGTGTTTGTGGTCAGTTTGATTGTGTTGGTGAATTGGGTGGTGGCCTGACAACAGGCCACCATCGTAGGGCTGGTGGCCTTGGTCGGCCAGTCCCAAGAGTTTGAGTCAGTAAAACAAGCAGGAGTAAGCATGTCAGCAGCAGCGCACGGCACCACGCCGTACTACTTTGTTCCCGGGCCATCCAGCCATCCAGTAATGGCGGCGATTGGCCTGTTCTTTGTGATCCTTGGAGCAGGTCAGTGGATCAATGGTTCGGGTTGGGGTGCCTACTCGCTGGCATTTGGCATGGTTTGGTGGCTGGTGATTCTGTACCTTTGGTTCAAAGATTCAGTGGCCGAAAGTGAAGGTGGTTTGTATGGGCACAAGATCGACCTGTCGTACCGCTGGAGCATGAGCTGGTTCATTTTTTCAGAGGTGATGTTCTTCGGTGCGTTTTTCACCGCATTGTGGTGGGCCCGCGTGCATTCGGTGCCTGCGTTGGGCAACATCGAAAACGCGTTGATCTGGCCTGACTTCCAAGCTGTTTGGCCGTCCAACGTGGCAGGAGCGACTGCATCGCCTGCGGGCATTGTCGAACCCTTCCAGACAGTTGGTCCCTTCTGGCTGCCGACGATCAACACTGCGTTGCTGTTGACATCCGGCGTCACCCTGACGATTGCGCACCATGCATTGCAAGCTGGAAACCGCACCAAGACCATTGCATACATGTGGATGACGGTGCTCTTGGGCGTGACTTTCCTGTTTGTCCAAGGTTATGAATATGCCCACGCCTGGGGTGATTTGAACCTGAAGCTGTCTTCAGGCATTTTCGGGTCAACGTTTTACATGCTGACTGGCTTCCACGGCTTCCACGTGTTTGTCGGCATGTTGATGCTGCTCTTCATCACCCTGCGTTTGCAAAAGGGCCACTTCACTGCGCAGCGCCACTTCGGATTTGAAGGCGCAGCATGGTATTGGCACTTTGTGGACGTTGTCTGGCTGGGCCTCTACATTCTGGTTTACTGGATGTAACCCTCGCAGGTTGTTCGGGCACTGCTTGTGCCCTCACGCAGCCCATACAAAAAAGCGCCCTTGGGCGCTTTTTTGTTGTCTCTTGAGAGTGGTGTTTGACCCTGGAGGCTTTGTACGTCAGCGCCCGGGTACGATACCGGTGGGTTGAATCCAACCCATCCAGTAGCTGAACAACACGATCACAAACAGCAAAATCGAAAAACCAACGCGAAACGCCAGGGCCTTGGCCATGTTGCTCGCTTTTGCGGACGGGTCCATCGCATTTTTATTGCCACGCATCATGAAGACCAGCGCGGCCCCCAAGCTCCCGAGAATGGCCACAAAGGCTGTGATCACCAAATAAGTCATGCCTAGGATTATCGTCTGATGGGTTCTTCATCGTCACGCCGTCGCTTTTGGGTCGTGCTGATTGCAGCTTTGGTGTTCACCGCTCTGACCGCATCCTTGGGTTTCTGGCAGTTGCGCCGCGCAGCATACAAAGAGCAACTTGATGCGGACATCACGGCCAGCCAGAAGCTCACCCCGTTGATCAACCGTGACATCCGAGCATCGGATGACTTGGGCGCATGGGTGCACAGGCCCGCCGAGTTGTCTGGCCGCTGGGTTCCGCAGGCCACCGTGTTTCTGGACAACCGACAGATGGACGGGCAGCAGGGCTTCTATGTGGTCACGCCCCTCCAACTGGAAGCCGACGGTCGCTGGATTCTGGTGCAACGCGGTTGGTCGCGCCGTGATTTCACCGACCGCAGTCGACTGCCGACGGTTCCCACCCCATCCGGCATTGTGGCGGTGTCAGGCAGAATTGCGGCCGCACCTGGCAAGGTCTATCAGCTCGGGGAAGACGGTCTTGGCCCGATTCGGCAAAATCTCGCGGTTGCTTCGTTCGCACAAGAGCACAAAGCTGTTGTCCTGAACGGGTCTTTGTTACAGCTGCTTCCGGTTGAAGGTGCCGAGGCCGATGGGCTGTTGCGCAACTGGCCGCAAGTGGCTTCCGGCGTGCACAAGCACCACGGATATGCCTTCCAATGGTTCGGCCTGTGTGCCCTGATTGTCATTCTGTATGCCTGGTTCCAAATCATCTCCCCCCTCCGAAGCAACCGCAAACAGTGCGGCCCACTTTGACGAACCGCTGTCTCTGACTGTGCATTCGATGCCGCAACTGGGTAGCGAAGCGGTTCATCAGTCAGGGAGCACGCGTTCGGCCAAGCTGAAGCTGTTGTTTCTGCTTCTCGTCAGCCTTGCGCCGGTTCTGGCGTCCTATTTCACCTATTACGTGCTCCGCCCTGAGGGGCGCCGCAACCATGGGGAGTTGATTGAGCCTCAGCGAGACATGCCGGCGCTGGTGGGTAAAGATGTGCGGGGGCAGACACTGCCATTGCATCAGCTCAAGGATCAATGGCTGCTCATCAGCGTGGCAGACATTGCATGCGATGACTCGTGCGAAAAGCACCTCTATCTGAGCCGGCAACTGCGCGAATCATTGGGCAAAGACAAAGAGCGGCTCGATTGGGTCTGGCTGCCCACGGGGGATGGAGAGGTCCCAGAACGCCTGTTGCCCGGTTTGACTGGCGCTCAGGTGGTCCGCCTGGCCGAAGCTGACATCGGTGCCTGGCTTCAGCCAGCGCCGGGCAACAAGCTGGCTGACCATCTGTACGTGGTGGACCCCATGGGGAACTGGATGATGCGATTCCCGGCGACTGCTGAACCTGCCAAAGTCCGCAAAGACTTGGAGCGCCTGATGCGCGGTTCTGCATCCTGGGACCTTGAACTGTATGACATGGGCCCCACAGCGCAACTGATGTTGATGGGGTTGCTGGTGGCTGGTGGGCCGCTGGTGTGGGTCTGGCGCAAGAGCCGCGGGGCATCACCTGGGAGGCGCTTGCAGTTGCTCACAGCGTTGACGCTGTTTCTCACTTTCGACCTCGTGCTGTTCGGTGCTTTCACGCGGCTCACCGATTCCGGTTTGGGCTGCCCCGACTGGCCAGGATGTTACGGGCATGCAAGCCCTCTGGGCGCAGCTGGCCACATCAATCAAGCCGTTTCGGTGTTGCCTGATGGTCCGGTCACACATGGCAAGGCCTGGGTCGAGATGATTCACCGTTACCTGGCAACGGGGGTGGGGGTGCTCATCCTGGCCATGACCTTGTGGGCATGGGCCTTGCGGCGTCAGTTGTCGGTGTCGCCCTGGTGGCCCACACTGACCCTGTTCTGGGTGTGCTTGCAAGGGGCCTTCGGTGCACTGACGGTGACCATGAAGCTGTTTCCGGCCATCGTGACGCTGCATTTGCTCGGTGGCATGGTTCTGTTGGCCTTGCTGCGCACACAGGCATTGCATTTTGGCCAGAGTCTCCACCCAGCCGCAACCAGAACCCCGCCGCATGAACTGCAACCTGGCCTGTACAGGCTTTGGCTGGTGGTCACGGGGCTGGTGTGGATTCAGATCGCCTTGGGTGGATGGGTCAGCACCAACTATGCAGTGCTGGCTTGTTCCGAATTTCCGTCATGCCAGGGAAGCTGGTGGCCTGACATGAACTTTGCCGATGGCTTCACGGTGTGGCGGGCCTTGGGTGTTGACGCGCTCGGACACCCCTTGCCGTTCTCGGCACTCACGGCCATTCATTACGTGCACCGGCTCAGTGCATACCTCGTGTTCATCGGCATCGGCTTGCTGGCTTGGAAGTTATTCCAGGTCAAGTCATTGCGCAGCGTTGCGAAATGGCTGGCCATGCTTGCGCTCTGGCAATTTGCCACCGGTTTGTCGAATGTCATCCTGGACTGGCCGCTCCTTGCGGCTGTAGCTCACACAGGCGGTGCCGCAGGTCTGGTGATTGTGCTCACGGGTGTGTGGGCCGCATCGCCCGTTCAAGAAGCGTCCACGGTCCCCACTGTCAGTTCCCAACGATTGCACGCATGAGTTCCGCTCCCCCATCCCCCATCGCAGCCCCCACCGCATCGACGTGGCAGCAGTTCTATGCATTGACCAAACCACGTGTGGTTCAGTTGATCGTGTTTTGTGCGCTGATTGGCATGGTACTGGCCGTACCGGGAGTGCCAAGCTGGGCGCAGGTCAAACTTGCAGCCCTGGCCAGCCTGGGCATCTGGCTCGTGGCAGGAGCTGCGGCCGCCTTCAACTGCGTGGTCGAGCAGCACATCGATGCCAAGATGAAGCGCACCGCCTGGCGGCCCACCGCGAAAGGCGAACTGACCAATCCGCAGACGCTGGCATTTTCAGCGGGGTTGTGTGCAACAGGATCGGCGCTGCTGTACTTTGGGGTCAACCCCATCACCATGTGGCTGACGTTTGCCACGTTTGTGGGCTATGCCGTCATTTACACCGTCATTCTCAAGCCACTGACGCCCCAGAACATTGTGATTGGGGGCGCATCTGGTGCCATGCCACCCGTGCTCGGTTGGGCCGCCATGACCGGAGATGTGGGACCGGAAGCATTCATTCTGTTTCTGATCATCTTTTTGTGGACACCGCCGCATTTCTGGGCGCTGGCGCTCTACCGTGTTGAGGACTACCGTAAATCGGGGCTGCCCATGCTGCCCGTGACTCATGGATCAGAGTTCACTCGCTTACAAATACTTCTCTACACCTTCATTCTGTTTGCAGCGTGTCTGATGCCTTTTGCGTATGGCATGAGCAGTTGGCTGTATCTGGCGGTCGCTGTCGTGCTTTCGATCGGGTTTTGCCTGTACGCGTGGTGGCTCTATCGAGATTACTCAGACGCTTTGGCCCGAAAAACCTTCCGTTTTTCGCTCATCCACCTGTCGGTTCTGTTTGCAGCCTTGCTGCTCGACCACTACCTGTTGCCCTGAGGTGTTGCCAGTGAACCCGTTCCATACGCGCCGAGAGCTGCTGTCATCCATAGCAAAGATATCAATACTGGCAAGCGCTGGAGGCATGATTTCTGCTTGTTCTGACGCCAAACCCGCTTTTGCAGGCATCGACCTCACCGGGGCTGATTACGCCCAAGGCTTTCAATTGCCCGATCACAACGGCCAAATGCGAACGCTGGCCGACTTTTCGGGCAAAGTGGTGGTGGTGTTCTTTGGCTTCACACAGTGTCCCGATGTGTGCCCCACCTCGCTCACCGAACTGGCCGAGACCAAGAAACTGCTGGGCGCGCAGGGCGATCAATTGCAGGGGCTGTTCATCAGCGTCGACCCGGAGCGCGACACCCCCGAATTGATGAAGGCCTACATGGCCAGCTTCGATCCAACCTTCCTCGCCCTGCATGCCACCGCCGAACAACTGGTTGGCTTGGCCAAATCGTTCAAGGTGTATTACAAAAAGGTTCCGGGTTCTTTGCCGACCAACTACACCATGGACCATTCAGCGGGCAGCTACGTTTACGACCCCAAGGGCCGCATCAGGCTTTACCACCGCTATGGCAGCGGTGCCGCCGCCCTGGCTGGCGACCTAAAGCTGTTGCTCGCTGAAAAAGGCTGAACCGCGTCAGTCCACCCGGGCACCGCTGGCCTTCACCACTGGCCCATACTTGGCACGCTCTGCAGCCATGAACTGACCGAATTGCTCCGGCGTGGTGGGTGTTGGCTCGGCTGAGAGCGTTGCAAAGCGTGCCTTGAGCTCGGGTGTGCCCAGTGCGTCGGTGATCGCTTTGTTGAGCTTTTGCACCACATCGGCTGGTGTGCCTGCGGGGGCTACCACGCCCCACCAGGTATCAATCTCAAAACCTGGAAACGTTTCGGCCAGCGTGGGCACGTCAGGCAGGGAGGCACTCCGCTTAGCGGTTGTGACTGCCAGCGCTTTGAGCTTGCCCGAGCGGATATTGGGCGTGGCCGTGGCCAAGTTGTCGATGTTGAAATCGACCTGGCCACTCAGCAATGCCAGTTGGGCAGGATTACCGCCGTTGTAGGGAATGTGCAGAGCAAAAATGCCTGCCTTTGCTTTGAGCAACTCGCCTGCCAAATGCCCTGCGCTGCCGTTGCCACCTGAGCCAAAGTTGAGTTTGGCTGGGTTGGCTTTGGCATAGGCCACCAGATCGGCCAGTGTGTTGATGCGCAGGCGCTGTGCCGTGTCAGCATTCATCACCAGTACGTTGGGTACCCGCACCAGTTGGGTGATGGGTGCAAAGTCTTTGGCGGCGTCGAATGGCAGTTTGCTGAAGAGCCACGGGTTGATGGCATGCGTGGCCACCGCAGCCAAACCCAGTGTCAGGCCGTCAGGCGGTGCTTTGGCCACCAGGTCAACACCGATGTTGCCGCCCGCGCCGGGCTTGTTTTCCACCACCACCGTGCCCAGGCTGTCTTTCAGGCGCTCAGCCAGCACTCTGGCCGTGATGTCCAGCGGACCACCGGCGCCGTAAGGCACCACGATCCGCGTGACTTTGCCCGCCTGTGCCCACGTCAGGCCAGGTAGAAAAGTGGAACAAGCGGCCAGTGACAAAGCAGCAAGCAAATGGCGGCGGTGCATGGTGAGTCTTTCAAAGGTTGGATTTGTCGGCAGCCGAAGTGAATGAGTCTGCATAAAAGGCGTCTGGTGGCAAGTTGCGCAAACCGGTGAAGTCTGCCCGAGCGCTGTCGATCACCACAGGCGCACCACAAGCGTACACCTCATGCCCGCTCAGGTCTGCAAAATCGTCCATCACCGCGCGGTGCACAAAGCCTGTGCGCCCCGTCCAGGCATCTTCCGGCAGTGCATCCGACACCACAGGGACATACGTCAGGTGGGGCGCATCTGCAGCGTGTGCCTGCATCCACTCGTGCATGTAGAGATCGGCCGGTCGGCGGCCGCCCCAATACACCGTCACTGGGCGGTCAATGCCCTTGAGCTGCATGTGCTCCAGCAAGGCTTTGATCGGGGCGAAGCCCGTGCCCGACGCCAAAAAAACCAGCGGTTTGGCGCTGTCTTCACGCAGAAAGAAACTGCCGTAGGGCCCTTCGATGCGCAGGATGTCTTTCTCTTTCAGCGCGCCAAACACATGGTCGGTGAATTTGCCACCCGGCATGTGCCGGATGTGCAATTGCAGACCCGCCGGGCTGCCCTGGTTGTGCGGGGCGTTTGCCATGGAGTAGCTGCGGCGGTCTCCATCGCGCAGCAAGAACTCCACGTACTGCCCTGCGTGATACTGAAATGCATCAGCGGCAGGCAGTTGCAGCTTCATCACCACCACGTCAGGAGAGACGCGAGTGACCGAACTGACGCGCACGGGCATTTTCTTGATGGGAAAGGCACCCGCCTCAGTCACCTGCCGTGAAGTCAGCACCACATCGCCCTGCGGAACGGCGCAGCAAGTCAGCACATATCCCGCTGCTTCTTCGTCGGCCGAGAGGGCTTTGGCCTGGTGCGCTCCGTGCACCACCGAGCCGCTTTCCATGTGGCACTTGCACGACCCGCATGCGCCGTCTTTGCAGCCGTACGGCAGACCGACGCCCTCACGTATGGCGGCGGCCAGGAGAACCTCACCCGGTTGCGCCACGAAACTGCGCCCGCTGGGCAGCACTGAAATCTGGAATGTCATACTCGATCGATCAGGTGCGGGTGAACCCCGCGTGGTGCCCCTGAACTGGGGCGGCTATGGCTGCGGATTGTCGCAAATCGGGGTGTCTCATGGCGTTGCTGGGTGCTTTGCCGTCGCGTTTTCGGCGCGAGCGTTTGTTGGTGGTCGGGTGTGGTGATGTGGGCCAGCGCGTCGTGCCCCTGGCGCGCCGTGGCATGCGCGTGCTGGCGCTGACCTCAACGCCCGAACGGGTACCGGCCCTCAGATCGTTGGGTGCCACGCCCCTGTTTGGGAACCTCGACGACCCGGCCAGTCTCAAGCGGTTGTCAGGGCTGGCCACCCGGGTGCTTCACCTGGCGCCGCCGTCCAGCGATGCCCAAGCCCACTGGACCACCGATCCGCGTACGCAGGCCATGGCACGTGTGTGGTCTCGCCGGACGCCGCCCAGGTCACTGGTGTACGGGTCCACCAGCGGGGTGTATGGCGACTGCGGCGGTGCCTGGGTTGACGAAACCCGCGCAGTGGCACCCCACACGCCGCGGGCGCAGCGCCGCGTCGATGCTGAGCGGCTGTTGCGTTCGTTGGGGCAACGTGTGGGCATTCCCACCACTGTGTTGCGCATTCCTGGCATTTACGCACCTGACCGCGTGGGGGGCACGCCCAGGGAGCGTTTGCTGCGGGGCACGCCGGTGCTGCTGGCGCAAGACGATGTGTTCACCAACCACATCCATGCCAATGACCTGGCGCGCGCGTGTTGGTTGGCTGTATGGCGAACACAGGGGCAGCGGTGTTTCAACGTCAGTGATGACACCGAGTTGAAAATGGGCGACTACTTCGATCTGGCGGCCGATTTGTTCGGCCAGCCCCGTCCGCCACGCATCGGCCGCCAAGAGGCCCGCTCGGCGTTGCCACTGGCCTTGTTGAGCTTCATGAGCGAATCGCGCCGCTTGGACAACCGTCGCATGAAAGCCGAACTGGGTTTGCGCTTGCGCTATGCCACGGTGCGCGACGGGTTGTCGGGAGGCGACAGCGCGACGGACAAAGAAAAAGCGCCGCAGACAACTGTCCGGGGCGCTTGATTCAATTTTTCAGAGACTGCGTGACCACCTTGAAGGTGGTGCGGGGGCCGCACTCACACTTCGTCTTGAAACCCGCATGGAATAAGGCTTCCTCTTCGCTGGGTGCAAAATGTGCCCCCAAATGTGCCCCCAGATCGCGAAGGATACCCCCCATGCCACTCACCGACGCCAAACTTCGAACTCTCACCAAACCCGGCAAACACTTTGACGGAGGTGGGCTGTACCTGGAGCTGACCAAGGCGGGGGGCCGTTACTGGCGCTTGAAATACCGCCACGCGGGAAAGGAAAACCGGCTGGCGCTGGGCGTGTATCCAGATGTAGGCCTGAAGGATGCCCGGGACAAAGCCGACGCCGCCCGCAAGCTGATCCAGTCAGGCACCGACCCTGCCGCCGCCCGCGATGCCGACCGGGCCAAACAAGCACACGATGCAGCCAATACCTTTGAATCGGTGGCCGCTGACTGGCTGGACCACCAGGCCAACCGCTGGAGCCACGACACCAAGGGCCGCATCTGGCAAACCCTGAAGGCAGACATCTTTCCCGAGCTGGGGCAGCGGCCCATGGTGGGCATCAAGCCTGCCGAGGTCATGCGCGAGGTGCAGCGCATCGAGGCCCGGGGCGCATCCGACCAGGCCGGGCGGGTTCTCCAGCGGGTGAAGGCCGTGTATCGGTGGGCGGTCATCCATGGGCGTCTGGAAAGTAACCCCATGCTCGACCTGGTGCCAAGTGAAATTCTGAAGCCCCGCGAAGTCACCCACCGCCTGGCGCTGTCTGACCGAGATATCCCCGACTTCATGGCCAAGCTGGATGCATACCAGGGCGACGCATCCACCGCCCATGCGCTGCGCCTGCTGATCCTGACCGCCACCCGCCCCGGTGAGGTGCGGGGCGCACGCTGGGCAGAGTTCCACCTGGATGAAGCGCTGTGGATCATCCCAGCCGATCGCATGAAGATGGGGCAGGAGCATCGTGTACCCCTTTCCCGTCAGGCCCTGGCAGTGCTGGAGACCATGAAGGCAATCAGCGGTGACAGTGCGTTGGTGTTCCCGTCGCCTTCCTATCGTTCAAAGCCCCTGAGCGAAAACACCTTCAACAGTGCGATGGCCCGCATGGGATACAAAAACATTGCCACCGCCCACGGTTTCAGGAGCCTGTTTTCCACGGTCACCAACGAGCATGACCGCACCATGGGTGACGTGGTGGAACGTGCCCTGGCCCACAAAGACCGCAACAAGGTGCGTGCCGCTTACCTGCGCTCCACCCTGCTGGCTGACCGTGTTGCCCTTATGCAATGGTGGGCTGACTACCTGGACACCCGCACGGCCCCCAACGTCATCCCCTTACCCCAGCGTGCAGCCTGACCCGCCCGCCACCAGCGCCAGCGGCACGCCCCAACAACCGCCCAAGGCACACCAGCCGGGCGGTTTTTTTTGCGTCTGCACCTGTGCTGGCGGACGTGTTCAAACCAATTTACCCCGGCATCTATTTCCCATTTTGGTGGGAACAATGGGAACCTGTAGCGTGAAAGTGAATGCCAGTATGGGTTTGCGGAAAATGGGTGACGGGAACCTTAGTGGGAACCAAGTGGGAACCCAAACGGGAACCTTTTTATATGATGAAAGAAATTCAATCATTCATACATATACAAGGCCCTTTTTCCTGTGGCTCTGCCTACGGTTGAGGCGGTTTTCAGGTTCCCACCTGCCCACTTTCCGCGCCCTGTCAGGCTGCACCTGGTGTGTGGTTATGCCTGCGCCTGACAGGCTGGCTGGGGAACCGGGCGTGTGTTGACTGCCGACCACGGCCCATGAATCGGGACAGCTCGTGCCTGGTGCGGTGCCTGTTGCTGGCGCTGGGCACATGCGGACAATTGCGGAAATGAGCGCCGGGGCTGCTTCGCTGGCCAGCCTTACCGGGCGGGCGGTGATGGGCTGGCGCTGGGTGTGGCCGTGGGTTGTGCACACGCGTGCACTGGGTGCTTATTGGTGACGGGGCCGGAACTGGTGGGCAGCGCCAGCACGCTGATGGCGAAACCTACAATCCTTTAAAACAGGGAGTTTTTTTGGCCATCCAGTTCCACCCCCAGCCGGGGACTATTTTGATTTGCGACTTTGATGGCATGAAGGTGCCGGAGATGACCAAGAGGCGGCCTGTCATCGTCCTGTCCCCTAACCTGAAAAGTCGAACTGGCTTGTGCACCGTGGTGCCGATGAGCACGACCGCCCCTAGCCGTGCGCAGCCATACCATTACCGGCTGCGCACCATCCCGCCTTTGCCAGCTCCGTACAACGCCGATGAACACTGGGTCAAGGCGGACATGATTTACACCGTGTCTTTTGTACGCCTCTTCCTCTTGTTCAGAGAAAAAGACGCACAGGGGAAGCGGATTTATGACCAGCGTGTAATTGACGATGCAGACCTTCTGAAGGTCAAAGAGGCTGCATTGCACGGCTTGGGGCTAACTGCACTCACAGCGTATTTGTGATAAATTCGGGCCGTACCTGCACTGCGAAAGCATCAGGCTGAAGTCCTCGTAAGAGGCCGTTGCACAAACGGAGATTGCAATCCTGTGCGATGTCTTAAGGCCCACTTCGGTGGGCCTTTGCTTTTGTCCTAGGTCCCGGCTTCTATTGGTCCGCAACCAGCGCCAGCACGTGAGCACACCTGGTGGTGCAAGTACACTGAATTGTCTCCACCGTTGGGGACCCGCTTTACCTCCCTGAGCGGGCCTGTGTAACAGCAGGATTCAACCCGGCCCCGTGCCGGGTTTTTCTTTGGTGCGTGCCGCCTTCGCCCACAGGGCACACCCACCCACTGGCGCTGCTTTTCAGTGCAGGGCACTCCAACCCATTGCCCAGCCGCCCAAACCCCACCAGCACCCCGCCACGGCCCAACCTCCAGCGCCTTCCAACAGTTTCGGTGTATGCCTCGACCGTGGCCAGCCTTCAGCGCATCCCAACGGTTTCGGTGTGACCCACACCCATGGCCCCAGCTCCAGCGCCTTGCGGTGGTTTCGGTGCCTTGTCCTGGTGGTTCCCCACCTTCAACGCCTGCCCATGGTTTCGGTGCCTCGCCCTGGTGGTGGCCAGCCTTCAGCGCCTCCCAACAGTTTCGGTGTGACCCACACCCAAGGCCCCAGCTCCAGCGCCTTGCGGTGGTTCCGGTGCCTTGTCCTGGTGGTGCCCCACCTTCAACGCATGCCCATGGTTTATGTGTGCCCCAAGCCCATGGCCCCCGCTTCAGCGCATGCCAACAGTTTTGGTGCCTCGCCCTGGTGGTGGCCAGCCTTCAACGCCTGCCCATGGTTTCGGTGCCTTGCCCTGGTGCTGGCCCGCCTTCAGCGCCTCCCAACAGTTTCGGTGTGTTGTGGTGGTGCTGGCCAGCCTCCAGCGCCTTGCGGTGGCTTCGGTGCCGTGCCTTGGTGCTGTCCTGCCTTCAGCGCATCCCAACAGTTTCGGTGTGACCCACGCCCATGGCCCCAGCTCCAGCGCCTTGCGGTGGTTTCAGTGCCTTGCCTTGGTGCTGGCCATCCTTCAGCGCCTTGCCGTGGTTCCGGTGTGACCCATGCCCATGGCGGGGCCTTTTGAGATCGACTTTCGCGCATCGGGATTTCGACCTGATTTTGTTTCGTTTACCTTTTCCCCCCGCCCTCCAGCTCCAGCGCATCCCAACGGTTTCGGTGCCTCGACCTGGTGGGACCAGCTTTCAGCGCCAGCCCGCGTGCACCCCTCGTTGTGGGGATAGGGCAATCCATGGAACGATATCCATGGATATCCGTCAAAATACGAGTCTGCATATTCATTGGCTAAAAGGAGGTCCGACATGTCACAGACATTTGCACCCCCCTCGCTCAACCGGGCTGGGGGGAAATCCCCGGCAGCGGCAGCACGTGAGCTGCTGGCGAGCCATTGGAACGGCGTTCTTCCTGTTCGTCCTGAAGAACTTGCGCGTAAGGTTGGGTTGACCATTCGCAACAAAAGCTCTGTGTTCACAGACGAGGATTACCCATACAGCGGGCACTTTTTGAGAAATGAGGGCGTGATAGAGGTGAACATTGATGAGGGCGTTTTGCGCCGTCGGTTCACCTTGGCTCATGAACTGGGGCATTTTGCGCTTGGGCATCAAGATTCCCCACGCGACATGTCTGCTAATTTTTCCTCCGCACAGTCAACACCTATTGAGCGTGCTGCAAATCAGTTCGCTGCTGAACTGCTGATGCCTGCTGAGGCTGTTTCAAAGGTGGTGCGCTCTGGCATGTTCAAGTCCATTGACGAGCTTGCGGAAGCATTTCAAGTGTCAAAGGTTGCCATGACATACCGCGTGAACAACTTGGGGTTGTTGGTTTGAGTGATGTGGATTCATCGGCCACTGGCCTGGACTTGAGTGCTGGCGACACCCCCATAGGAGAGGCCACGCAAAAAGCCAATGAGTTGCTGAACGATGCCGCCAACCGTCGCCAGTACCGCCGATGGTCCTTTGGGTTGTCCGTTGTTGTGGTTCTGTTTTTGGGATACATCATTTACAGATTGATGTGTGCAATCACCACTGACATTCAGTTTTTTTCACCTTGGGTCGTGGGCATATTCGCTACCCTGGTTGTGGCCGTAACCGTGGTGACGCTTTCATTGCTGAGGGCTACGTTCTCACCTCCTGAAAGTATCGATGTCAAGAAGGATGAGCCTGAAATGCCGCAAATGACCGTGCTTTCTGAAGCGCTCAAGACGATGGGTACAGCCTTTGAAGCGTTGACAAAGGCAATCAGTAAGTGAGTTGAACCCGGCCCGTGCCGGGTTTTTCTTTGGGCGAGAAAAAGCCCGCAGGCTTTGATGCGCTGCGGGCTGGGTACGGTTGAAAAATTAGAACAGGGTCATCTGTCCTGGGAAAGACCGGCAGTGTTCGCACACGTTCTCAATGCGACCTTTGCGGAAGCGAACGTAGGCACGAACATGCACGGCCTTCGGGTACGAGCAAGTGCGCATCCGAATTCCTTATCGTGTGTTGGGTAAACACAAAGGAATGGGCCACCGCCGGTCCCAACCGAGTAAACTGGATGCGTCCGACCAAAGACACTATCTGGTTCACCTGGTTGAATCAGGCAGTAACGTTCCCTGTGAACTGGAAACAAGCCCTTAGCTCATAACTTGGGGCTTTTTTCTTTTGCGCTACGGCGCATGGATGCTCCTTTCTTTGTGGTATTGGCCCATTGTAGCGAGCCCTTTGATTGCTGCTGTGTATAACTACAGGGGTAACCTGTGGGCAACACTATATCTAGTGTTTACAGAGTGGACAAACGCTACCCATAGCGTGAAAACGAGTCGTTTGCGCTTCCTGATGAGCTTGAAATGCATCAGGTGCACGGTTGCTGTAGATCTGGCAGTCGGCCAGTGAAATGCAAAACAATCGCACCCGCTGGCGCTGCTTTCCGGGCCTGGGTAGGCAATGCCCTTGCCCAGCTGCCCAAACCCCACCAGCACCCCGCCACGGCCCCAGCTCCAGCGCCTTGCGGTGGCTTCGGTGCCTCGCCCTGGTGGCGCCCTACCTCCGGTGCCTTCCAACAGTTCCGGTGTGTCCTGGTGGTGGTGCCCCACCTCCAGCGCATGCCCGTGGTTTCGGTGTGACCCACACCCATGGCCCCAGCTCCAGCGCATGCCAACAGTTTCGGTGCCTTGCCCTGGTGGTGGCCAGCCTTCAACGCATGCCCATGGTCTCGGTGTGCCGACACCCATGGCCCCAGCGCCAGCGCCTTGCCGTGGTTCCGGTGCCTTGTCCTGGTGGTGGCCCGCTTCAGCGCATCCCAACAGTTTCGGTGTGACCACGCCCATGGCCCCAGCGCCAGCGCCTTGCCGTGGTTTCGGTGCCTTGCCCTGGTGGTGGTGCCCCAGCTCCAACGCCTTGCGGTGGTTCCGTAGCCCTGTGCTGCCGGTGCCCCACCTCCGCACCTTGCCGTGGTTTCGGTGCCTTGTCCTGGTGGTGGCCAGCCTCCAGCGCATCCCAACAGTTTCGGTGATGGCCTCGACCGTGGCCCGGCCTTCAGCGCCTTGCGGTGGCTTCGGTGCCTCGCCCTGGTGGCGCCCCACCTCCGGTGCCTTCCAACAGTTCCGGTGTGTCCTGGTGGTGGTACCCCACCTCCAGCGCATGCCCATGGTTTCGGTGTGACCCACGCCCATGGCCCCAGCGCCAGCGCCTTGCCGTGGTTCCGGTGCCTTGTTCTCACGGGCCACGCAAGAAAGAAGGGAGACCAAAGCTAAGTTGGAGAAGCTCAAGACCCGTGGCGATTACATGAAAGAGGCTCAGGTTGAGTTCAACAAGTACGTCAGATTGCGCGATGCAGGCAAGGGCTGTATCTCTTGTGGAGCCGACTGCGGAGCAACTGCTACGGGAGGTAGTGGCGATGCAGGGCATTTTCGGAGCCGTGGAAGTGCGCCGCATCTCAGATTCGACGAGCGTAACTGCCACCTCCAATGCAAAAAGTGCAACCGCTACCTTTCCGGGAACGTGGCTGCTTATCGGGTTGGATTGATCAATCGAATTGGCGTGAATGCCGTTGAAGCGCTGGAGTGTGACCAGAGTTCAACGAACCTCAGCATTGCCGACCTGCAAAAAATCAAGACCGCTTACCGGGCCAAGGCCAAAGAGTTGGAGTGTGCCCGTGCCTGAACGTCTGACCCTCCCGCTGTTCAATGCACAACAGGGCCACCAAGCCTTGATTCAGGCCTGGACCGAATGCGTCAAGCCCATGCTGATGGCCGGACACCGCCTGGTGCTTGAGGTCAAGCCAGAAAATAGAAGCGATGCGCAGAACCGCAGACTGTGGGCAATGCTGACTGATGTATCAAAGCAAGTCGATTTGTACGGACAGAAGATGACGCCAGAAGATTGGAAAACCATGTTCACCGCTGCATTGAAGCGTTCATGCGGGCTATTGAACAGATTGATGCGGAGGCTGACGATGGCAAGTAATGGTTGTCACAACAGAGAACCATTCGCACCACTGATGAACGTTCAATACGGATGGACTCAAGGTGGCTCACATCGAATCGCTTACATGGTCGATGTTCCGTTTCGCATGAATCCCGAGTGTCAATACACGCTGACAGATTTAGGCAATTGCAAGCATCGAAAGGCGTAAATGACAAAGCAAGCAGTTGACTTCCACCACGTTCAGCCAGACCACAAGCTGATCCACGACATGCTTCTGAATTGGGCGCTTTGGGTTGCTGTGCGCCCACAGTATTCAGTGCATCCCATGTTTAGGTCTTACAGGTCGCACGCTTGGCAGTGGCACTCCCCAGGCTACCGACCAACGTGCGATATCCTGCAAGCACAAGAGGTTGAGAAGCTGATGCGCCATCTACCCAAGCGACACAGGGACGCTCTGGCGTGGAGCTATGTGGTGCGATCAGGCCCAGCACATGCCCGCAAGGTGTTGGTGTGCAGTTACTCTGATCTGGGCGAACTGATCAACCAAGGACGGTCTATGGTGTTTAACCTGTGGGCGAGACACAATCAAGCGGAGAGGGCGGCAGCATGAAGCAAGAACCACAGCAGAACGCAGATGGCACTTGGAGCTATGGCGGGCAGACCTTCCAATCCAAAGAGGCAGCAGACCTGTTCTGCAAGTCAAGAACTGAGGCTGGGGTTGTGAGGGCCGATGCACCCAAGGTGGACACGACCAAGATCATCACGTTCCTTGTCCTGCTGGCGCTGGTGGTGTGGGGCTACAGGTCTTGCTCTGGCAGCAGTGATTTCAAACTGTCCCCATTGAGCCAGTGCCAAGAACTTATCAAGGCATCATCCCGCGATCCGTCAACCACAAAGGTTCCATACACAGAGGACGCGCACAAGGGCAAAGGGCCTGAGATGTACTTTGCATGGTCACCCAGCACCAAGCCAGTGAACGCCAGGAACGGGTTTGGCCTGCCTGTTAACGTTGGTGCGTCCTGCATCGTTGACCGGGCCAGTGGTCGCATTACATCAGCCAGCTTGGATGGCAAACAAATCCGTTGACGGTTTCAGAAACACTGTGATATAAACCCGACCAACTGATTGAGCGCATACGCAAAGGGATCAAACATCCACTCGGAGGCGCAGTTGTCAGCAAAGCAAGGCTCACTTCGGTGGGCCTTTTTGCTTTCTGATCACCATGAATCAAAAGCAACCAAGCTGGCGCACAGCCACGGGCAGTAGCTCGGAGCGTGGTTACAACTACGCATGGCAGAAAGCCCGCAAACGTTTCTTGCAGATGCATCCACTGTGTGTGATGTGTCTCCCAGACAAGGTGACACGGGCCGAGGTGGTTGACCACATCACGCCACACAAGGGTGACCAGACGCTGTTCTGGGATGAGGCCAACTGGCAAGCACTGTGCAAGCCGCACCATGACTCTGACAAGCAGCGCATCGAGCGTGGCTTAGCCCAACGAACCGAGACAGGCGTTGATGGGTGGCCTATGTAGGGTGGGGGGTATCCGCATCTTTGGGGCTTTTGACCCTAGACCGCCCTGTCCCACTCGCTTTTCAAAGCCTAACCAAAAAAGGTGCTCAAAAAATAGGCACATTTAAACGGAGCGAACAATGGCAACCGCAAGAGGACGTAAATCTGCCGCCAGCCTAGCGGCAGTGGCGCTTCAAGCCCCCGCTGTTTCGTCGCAACGATTGGCCGCGCCTACGCACCTAAGTGATGCGGAGCAGTCGGTATGGGCTCAGGTTGTCAATGATCAACCCGCATCAGCATTCACGGATACCTACGCGCCGCTGTTGGAGCTTTATTGCCGCCATGTGGTGCATTCACGCATCCTGGCTGACGAACTCGCAAACTTTGACCGCGCATGGCTGGCCGACGAAGAAGGTCTGAAACGGTATGACCGTTTGCTTGCCATGAACGAGCGTGAAGGTCGAGCTGCGTCCAGTTTGGCGACTCGCTTGCGCATCACGCGCCAAGCCATCGACCAGCAGACGGTTGCGCGGTCACAAATCAATGCTCCGAAGGGCAGAAAGCCTTGGGAGTTGGCGATCAACGTATGAAGTTGTCTGCTCGGGCAAAGCGAAATGCGGATTGGATTCACACCCATGGCTGTGCGCAACGAAATGTGAAACGCGACAGCGACTTCAGCCGTTTTCCCGCCTGACTGCTGACCGGCCCGCAGGACACGGCGAATCTCACGCCAGCCCCACAGCGCGGTTCGTGGGGCGTTTTCCTTGGGCAGCTTCACGCCCCTGAACGGGTCATGCTCCATCCATCTCCACTCATCCCTCGCGGTGTGAAAGATGTGCTTCAGCAGGTTGGTTTCTCGCAGGACGGTTGAGCCACTGACCGTCTGCAACCGCCAATCGCGCCATGCTGCGATGTCTGGCGCGTCAATGGCACCGAGGGGCTTTCCCGCAAAGTGATCCCGCATCACGCCCAGGCGGCGGGCTTCCCACACCTTGCCGTCTTTCTTGACGGACACTTCCTTTTCATACTTGATCGCGGCTTCGTCAAAAGTGCGCCAGCCCTTGGACAGTGACCCGGCTTTTGCCTCCTGCTCAAGCGCCCAAGCCTGAGCTTCGCGCTTTGTGGGCAACACTTTGCTGGCCCGGCTGCCGTGCTTCTGCACTTCGGCGCGCCAGCCGCTTGCCAGTTTTCTGATGTAGGCCACTCTCTACTCCTGCGGGAATCCGTGCGGGATTTTGTGCGCAGAGGATAACCCAAAGAAAAAGCGCCACTAGGGCGCTCTACTCTTGACTGCTGCTGTAAACCACTATGAATTACTCTAAGTGGTGCCGGGGGCCGGACTCGAACCGGCACGGTGTTTAGCACCGGCAGATTTTGAATCTGCTGCGTCTACCAATTTCGCCACTCCGGCAGCCGTCTGGAAAACCGAAATTATGGCACAGTGGAAGACCCGTTTTTCCACACACCTCAGAACATGACCGCTTCAAGCCCCCAAGTCCGTTACGCCACACTGGAAGATGCCATCGGCAAGACACCGTTGGTGGCTCTGCAGCGATTGGGCGCAGCCGAATGCGCTGCCAGGGGCAACGTCATTCTGGGCAAGCTGGAAGGCAACAACCCCGCTGGTTCTGTGAAGGACCGACCTGCTGTGTCCATGATCAAACGCGCAGAAGAGCGGGGCGACATCAAACCTGGCGACACCCTGATCGAGGCTACCTCGGGCAACACCGGCATCGCTCTGGCCATGGCTGCGGCGATCAAGGGCTATCGCATGGTGCTGATCATGCCGGAGGACCTCAGCATCGAGCGGGCGCAGACCATGAAGGCGTTTGGGGCTGAACTCATCCTCACACCCAAAAGCGGCGGCATGGAATATGCCCGTGACCTGGCAGACCAAATGGCAGCGCAGGGCAAGGGCAGGGTGCTGGACCAGTTTTCCAATGCCGACAACCCGCGGGTTCATTTTGAAACCACTGGACCCGAAATATGGGCAGACACTCAGGGCCGTATCACGCACTTCGTGAGTGCCATGGGCACCACTGGCACCATCACCGGCGTGTCCCGCTTCCTCAAGTCCCAGAACCCACAGGTGAGGATCATCGGTGCCCAACCCAGTGAAGGCTCTCGCATTCCTGGCATTCGGAAGTGGCCCACAGAATACCTGCCCAAGATCTACGACCCGGCCAATGTGGACGAACTGATGTACGTGAGCCAGGCCGACGCGGAGGACATGTGCCGCCGCATGGCACGGGAGGAGGGCATTTTTGCTGGCATTTCAGCCGCAGGGGCTTGCCATGTGGCGCTGGAAGTGTCGCGGCGGGTGGAAAACGCGACCATCGTGTTCATCGTGTGCGACAGAGGTGATCGCTACCTTTCCACCGGGGTTTTTCCGGCCTGAGAGCGTGTCTGGGGCGCCGTCCCCGTAGAATCCGGCACCTCTCGAGGACACATCATGCAAACCGACAAAGAATTGGACGCCCGGGGACTCAACTGCCCATTGCCCATCCTCAAAGCCAAAAAGGCTTTGGCTGACATGGTCAGTGGCCAGACACTCAAGATTGTGGCCACCGACGGCGGCTCGGTGCGCGACTTCCAGGCGTTTGCCAAACAGACGGGCAACGACTTGCTTCACCAGGAAAGCACGGGCGGCGAGCACATCACAGTGCTCAAGCGCCGCTGAAGTCCGGATGAACCGCCGGGGCAGTTGCCCCGGCTGAACACGCCATCAGCCCAGACGGGCCAATTGCTCTTTCACTTTCGCCAGGGTGGCGGTGAAATCGGCAACACGTTTTCTTTCCTGCTCCAGAACGGCTGCCGGTGCCTTGGCAACAAAGGCCTCGTTGGCCAGTTTGCCGTGCGCTTTGGCGATTTCGCCTTCCAGGCGAGTAACCTCTTTGCCCAGTCGTGCCTTTTCGGCGGCCACATCCACTTCCATGAACAGGCACACCTTGGCCTCGCCCACCACCGCCACGGGGGCAGCCTGTGCGGCAGCGGCCCAGCTGGCTTCGTCGGCAAACACCTTCACTTCATTCAATTTCGCGAGTGCCTGCAGCACAGGGGCTGCGCCGGTCATGAAGGCCGTGTCGCCCACCACAAACAGGGGCAGACGGGTGGCGGGTGACACGCTCATTTCGCCACGCAGGTTCCGACAGGCATCCACCACCGACTTGAGCTTGACCACATAGGCCTCTGCCGCCTCGTCGATGCGCTCGGGCTGGCTGACTGGGTAGGCGGCCACGCTGACAGATGGGCCCTGGCGTCCCGCCACGGGTGCCACCTTCTGCCAGAGCTCTTCAGTGATGAATGGGGTGATGGGGTGTGCCAGGCGGAGGATGGTTTCCAGCGTGCGGATGAGTGTGCGGCGTGTGGCGCGCTGCTGCGCGGCGTCACCGGTGTTGATTTGCACCTTGGCAATTTCCAGGTACCAGTCGCAGAACTCGTTCCACACGAAGTCGTAAATCGTGTTGGCCACGTTGTCCAGGCGGTACTCGGCAAAACCTTTGGCCACCTCGGCCTCGACGCGCTGCAGGCGCGAGACGATCCAGCGGTCGGGCTGGCTGAAGCTCAAGTACCCGTGCACCGGGCCACCCACTTCGCATTCGGCCTTGGTGTGCTCCTTCAGCCCGCAATCCTGACCCTCGCAGTTCATCAGCACAAAGCGGGTGGCGTTCCACAGCTTGTTGCAGAAGTTGCGGTAGCCCTCGCAGCGCTTGCTGTCGAAGTTGATGCTGCGGCCCAAGGATGCCAGCGCGGCGAAGGTGAAGCGCAGCGCGTCGGCACCGTACGCAGGAATGCCTTCGGGGAATTCTTTTTCGGTGTCTTTGCGCACCTTGGGGGCGGTTTCGGGCTTGCGCAGGCCGGTGGTGCGTTTGTCGAGCAGGGGGGCCAGGGCAATGCCGTCGATCAGGTCCACGGGGTCGAGCACGTTGCCCTCGGACTTGCTCATTTTCTTGCCCTGCGAGTCGCGCACCAGGCCGTGGATGTAGACGTGCTTGAACGGCACTTTGCCGGTGAAGTGCGTGGTCATCATGATCATCCGGGCGACCCAGAAAAAGATGATGTCGTAGCCGGTGACCAGGACCGTGCTGGGGAGGTAGAGGTCGTAGTCGCTGTTGCCGGAATGGGCGGGCTGCCCGGTCTGGCTCATACTCGCTTCGCTCACCAAATCGCCAGAGCCGGACAACCCACCCATTCCGGCATCAGCTTCGGGCCAGCCCATTGTGGAAAACGGTACGAGCGCGCTGGAGTACCAGGTGTCGAGCACGTCTTCATCGCGGGTCAGTGGGCCAGAATAGCCATCTTTTTGTGCCTTGACGCTTGCCTGTTCTGCGTTTTCAGCTACATAAAACTGACCGTTTTCGCCGTACCAGGCGGGAATCTGGTGGCCCCACCACAGCTGGCGGCTGATGCACCAGTCCTGGATGTTGTTCATCCACTGGTTGTAGGTGTTGATCCAGTTTTCGGGCACAAAGCTGACCTGGCCGCTGTGCACGGCGTCAATGGCCTTTTGGGCGATGCTTTTGCCCGTGGGGTCCTGGTCAGACACCTTGTTCATGGCCACAAACCACTGGTCGGTCAGCATGGGTTCCACCACCTGGCCGGTGCGGGCGCACATGGGCAGCATCAGTTTGTGGGGCTTCACTTCCTGCAAAAAGCCTTGGGCTTCCAGGTCGGCCAGCACGGCCTTGCGGGCCACGAAGCGGTCCATGCCCTGGTAGGCGGCAGGGCCGTCCTCGTTGATTGATCAGCGGAATGCCGTGGCGCTGGGCGCAGGCGTAGTCATTGAAGTCGTGTGCGCCGGTGATCTTCACGCAGCCGGAGCCGAACTCGCGATCCACAAAGTCGTCGGCAATGATGGGAATGCGGCGGTCGCACAGCGGCAGGTCCACCAACTTGCCCAGCAGGTGTTTGTAACGGTCGTCTTCAGGGTGCACAGCCAGCGCGCCGTCGGCCAGCATGGTCTCTGGGCGGGTGGTGGCAATGGTCATGCCGCGTTGCAGCACGCCGTCAATCATTTGAGGCCCATCGGCAAACGGGTAGGTGATGTAGTGCATGAAGCCGTTGGCCTCGGTGCTTTCCACCTCCAGGTCGGACACAGCGCTTTTCAGCACCGGGTCCCAGTTGACCAGGCGTTTGCCACGGTAAATCAGGCCTTGTTCGTAAAGCTTCACAAAGGTCTGGGTGACGACCTTGCTCAACTTCTCGTCCATGGTGAAGTACTCGCGCCCCCAGTCCACGCTGTCGCCCATGCGGCGCATTTGCGTGGTGATGGTGTTGCCGCTCTGTTCCTTCCATTCCCACACCTTGGACACGAAGTTTTTGCGCGCTTCGGCGGGTGTGGGGCCCATGTCGTGGCGGCTGATGCCTTGGGCCTGCAACTGGCGTTCCACCACGATTTGTGTGGCAATGCCTGCATGGTCGGTGCCCGGCACCCACACGGTATTGAACCCGGCCATGCGGTGGTAGCGCGTGAGGCTGTCCATGATGGTCTGGTTGAACGCGTGGCCCATGTGCAGCGTGCCCGTCACGTTGGGCGGTGGCAGTTGGATGGCGAAAGCCGGCGCGTCGGCCTGCGGCTCACCCGTGCCCCGTAGCCGCGCTGCTCCCATTCGGGGCCCCAGTGGGCTTCCAGCGCCGAGGGTTCGAACGACTTGGAAAGCGAATTCAGGCCGGGCTGTGCAGGCACTGCGTTGGACGGGGTGGCTTCGGACATGGCAAAAATCTCTGGCTGGGCACGCGGGCGGTGCCGGCGGCTGTGGAATGAACAACCCGCGATTTTACGAAGCGCCGTCAACTGCCCACACAGCCACCTGCGTTTGTGTCATCCCAGGCGGCCCATTCCGCACCCAGCGGCGCATGCAGCGCCAGTGCCACGCCGGTCACAGGGTGGTTCAGGCGCAGTCGGTGGCGTGCAGCCAGAGGCGCTGCAGGCCCAGGTGAGCAGCCACATCGCGGTTGAGTGGGCCTTTGCCGTGCGTGGCATCGCCCACGATGGGGTGGGCGATGTGCTTCATGTGGCGGCGCAACTGGTGCCGCCGCCCGGTGAGGGGTTGCAGGGCCACGCGGGCCAGCCGGGTGCCGGGGTGTGGGTCTTGGGGAATGGGCAGGGTGAACCTGGCCATGGTGCGGTAGCGGGTGTGGGCGGTTTGCACCAGCTCGCGTTGGCCGTGTGCATCGCGGCTGTCGTCTGGCAGGCGGCGCAGCGGGTGGTCGATCTCGCCTGCATCGGCGGGCCAGCCACGCACCACGGCCTGGTAGGTTTTGTGCAAGCCGTGGCCTTGCTCGAATGCCTGGCCCATCAGGCGGGCGGTGTCCGCGTCCAGCGCAAACAGCAGCACGCCGCTGGTGCCTTTGTCCAGCCGGTGCACCGGCCACACGTGCCGGCCCAGTTGGTCGCGCAGCAGTTGCATGGCAAACCGGGTTTCGCCTGCGTCCAGCCCGGTGCGGTGCACCAGCAGGCCCGGTGGCTTGTCGATGGCCACCAGGTGTTCGTGGGCGCATTGTGGGCCTGCGGTGGCCCGCAGGGGCGGGCATCAGGCCAGTTCCAGCACCACGTCGATGTTGCCGCGTGTGGCGTTGGAGTAAGGGCACACCTGGTGGGCGGCGTCGATCAGGGCCTGGGCTGCAGCGCGGTCCATGCCGGGCAGTGACACCACCAGCTTGGCGTTGATGCCAAAGCCCTGTGGAATGGGGCCAATGCCCACGCTGGCGGTGATGGTGGTGTCGGCGGGCACGGCCACCTTCTTCATGCCCGCCACGTGCTTCATCGCGCCCAAGAAGCAGGCGGAATAGCCAGCGGCAAACAGCTGCTCGGGGTTGGTGGCGCCACCTGCGCCGCCCAGTTCTTTGGGGGGCGCGAGTTTCACGTCCAGCAAGCCGTCGCTGCTGGTGGAGCGGCCGTCGCGGCCTCCGGTGGTGGTTGCAACGGCGGTGTAAAGCACTTTGTCGAGAGAGGTGGCCATGGACGCTTTCAAGGTTCAGGGGTTGAAAAAACAGGGGGGGCAGACAACAAGTTTTGGCGAAGTGAGTGCAGCTCAGCGGTCAGGCGGGCCAGTTCGGAGGCACTGCACGCAGCCCGGGAGGCCATCTGCAAGGGAATGCAGGAAGCTTCCCCGCGCAGGTCCAAGCCCGCAGCGTCTTGCGTGCTGCGCTGGCGCTGCACCCAACCGGCGGCCTCCATGCGCTTCAACAAGGGCGTGAGGGTGCCGCTGTCCAGAAACAGGCGCTCGCCCAACTCTGTCACGGGGCGGTCGTCTTGCTCCCACAACACCAGCAGCACCAAGTACTGCGGGTAGGTCAGGCCCAGTGCGCCCAGCAACGGCTTGTAGGCTTTGGTCATGGCCAGCGATGCGGCGTACACCGCGAAACACAGTTGGTTGTCCAACTTGAGTGCGGGGTTGGCGGTTTGTGAGGGTGTGGACGTTGGCATGTTTGAATGTTACACAATTTAATTGTGTGCAATTGAAATAGCGTGGGAAAGCCCCTTGCTTTTTGAAGGGGATAGGGCCAACGGTTACTCAGAAGGCAGGGGGCCTGCGTGCCAAAATCCGGCGCATGCTGTTTCTCATTTCCCCTGCCAAGGCGCTGGATTACGACACCCCGCCCACCGTTGCCACCCACACGCAGCCCCTGTTTGTGCAGCAGGCGACCGAGTTGATCGACGTGCTGAAGCACAAATCCCCGCAGGAGGTGGCCACGCTCATGGATCTGAGCGACCCACTCGCTGGCTTGAATGTGGGCCGCTACCAGGCCTGGACGCCACGCTTCACCCCCGGCAATGCCAAACAGGCCGTGCTGGCCTTCAACGGCGACGTGTACGACGGCCTGAGCGCCAAAACCCTGACCGAAGCCGAGCTGGACTGGGCGCAGCAGCACCTGTGCATCCTCAGCGGGCTGTATGGCGTGTTGCGCCCGCTGGACCTGATGCAGCCCTACCGCCTGGAAATGGGCACCCGCCTGGCCACCGCCAAAGGGAACAACCTGTACCGCTTCTGGGGCAGCCAGATTGCCGACTACCTGAACCAGCGCGCCCAGGCCGATGCGTCGCCCGTGGTCATCAACCTGGCCAGCGAGGAATACTTCAAGGCCGTGGACCAGAAAACCCTCAAACCCCGCGTGGTGAGCTGTGTGTTTGAAGAACACCGGGGCGGCGGGCAGTACAAAGTCATCAGCTTCATGGCCAAGCGGGCACGAGGCCTCATGGTGCGCCACGCCATTCAAACCCGTGCCGCCACGCCGCAGGCGTTGACCAGCTTCACTGCCGACGGTTACGCATTTGTGCCAGCCCTGTCCACCACAGACAAGCTGGTGTTTCGCAGGGACCGAACACCTGCCTGAGCCTTTTTACACACATGACCCAAGTCATCACCCCCGAATTGCGCCGCTGGATCGTTGACCAGGTGGTGGCTGGCCACGCGCCCGAAACCGTGCTCCAGTCCATGTGCACGTCTGGCTGGCAGGAAGACGTTGCACTGGATGCCCTGGAAACCACCCTGGCTCAGCACCTCAGCGAACACGGCGTGAACCCTGCCACCGTGGTACCAGTGGGGTCTCAGTCACCCCGTACCACGCCTGTGGTGCCTGAGCCCGATATGGCGACAGCCCCCAGCGTGATCGACCTGGGGGACCGCCGGGTGAGTGTGTTGCTCACTCTGGCGAGCCCTCGGGTGGTGGTGTTTGGCGGCTTTTTGAGCGATGGTGAATGCGACGCGCTGGTGGCCACCGCCCAGCCCAGGCTGGCGCGCTCCCTCACCGTGGAAGTCCAAACGGGTGGCGAGGCTGTCAACGCCGACCGCACCAGCAACGGCATGTTCTTCAGGCGCGGCGAGTCAGAACTGATCTCCAACATCGAGAGCCGCATTGCTCGCCTGCTGCGCTGGCCGCTGGAAAACGGTGAGGGCCTGCAAGTATTGCACTACCAGCCGGGTGCGCAGTACAAGCCGCACTACGACTATTTCGACCCCGAAGCTCCCGGCTCTGCCACCATCTTGAAGCGTGGTGGCCAACGCGTGGGCACATTGGTGATGTACCTGAACACGCCCACACAAGGCGGCGCCACCACCTTCCCCGACGTGGGCCTGGCCGTGGCCGCGCAGCGCGGCAACGCCGTGTTTTTCAGCTACGACCGTCCCCACCCCACCACCCAGACGCTGCACGGCGGTGCGCCCGTGCTGGCCGGCGAAAAGTGGGTGGCCACCAAATGGCTGCGTGAAGGTGAATTTGTATAAAAAAATGCCTCTGCCGCATGATTGGTATGGGTTTCAAGCTATTTAAATACTCCTTTTCGGGCATCCCACATGCACACCCCTGAAGACTCCCAGCTGGGCAAAGCCAGCGCCTACGAAGACCGCTACAACCCGGCCCTGTTGTTCCCGCTGCCCCGAGCCACCAAGCGGGCCGAGGTGGGCATCACCGGTAGCCTGCCGTTTCTGGGGGCCGACCTGTGGACGGCATTTGAGCTGAGCTGGCTCAACCCCAAAGGCAAGCCGCAGGTGGCGCTGGCCCACATCACCGTGCCCGCTGAAACGCCGAACATCATTGAAAGCAAAAGCTTCAAGCTCTACCTCAACAGCTTCAACAACAGCGTGTTTGCCGACATGGATACCGTGCGCCACACCATGCGCACCGATCTGACCGAGGCCGCCTGGCGCGGCGCACCTGCCGTGGGAGCGAGCCTGGGTGTGAAGCTGCTCGGCCCCGAGCTGTTTGACCGGGAACCCGTGCATGAGCTGGACGGCGTGAACCTCGACCGGCTCGACACCGAGTGCACCCGCTACCAGCCCGCGCCGGAGTTGCTGAGCGCAGCGTTTGACGAGCAGCCCGTGACCGAAACGCTGACCAGCCATTTGCTGAAAAGCAATTGCCTGGTCACCGGCCAGCCCGACTGGGGCAGCGTGCAGATCACCTACACCGGCCCGCAGATCGAGCAAGAGGGGTTGCTTCAGTACATCGTGAGTTTTCGCAACCACAACGAGTTTCATGAGCAGTGTGTGGAGCGCATGTACATGGACATCATGGCCCGCTGCAAACCCACCAAGCTGACTGTGTACGCCCGCTACACCCGCCGGGGCGGGCTGGACATCAGCCCCTGGCGCACCAGCCACCCACAGGCCGTGCCTGCGCACATCCGCACGGCGCGGCAGTAGCCCCTGGGATCAGAATGTTTCCCAGTCCTCGTCGTTGCCGTGGGGCAGTGCCAGCTTGGGGGATGCCGCTGGTGCTGGCGCGGGTGCCGATGTGGACTTTCCTGGCCTGGCATTTGGCGGCACCAGGGGGGCGCGTTTTGCCTGGGGCTTGGTCGTAGCAGTGCGCGCGGCGGGTTCTACTGACGCTCGAATGGCCCGAATCGCTACTGTCACCTGGTGGCCAGCATCGATAAATGGCTTGCCCGATTCCATCAGAGCTTGTGCTTCCTTCAACTGACCCTTGTTGATGGTTTCGGCCACCTTGCCCGCTTCGGTGTGGAACCGCTTGTGCGCTTGAACCAGGTCGGTGAACAGGGGTTGCTTGCCCCACTTGGCACCGCCAGGCCCGTAGATCCACTTGCCCAGCACGCAGCAGTCGTCGCGGGACAGGGTTTTTGCGTCGGTTTGTTTGCCCTTCAGGGCGGCATTGCGCAAAGTGGTGCGCCATTGTTGATGTGCCGCGACCACGGCTTCAAAGTCAACGTCTGACGGGTTCGGTGCCGGGCTAAACTCTTTGACCGCAGACCTGAGCGCCACTGCATCTTCTTCGGCCAGTGTTTTTTCTCCTGCGGCCAGGCGGAACACACGGATGGAACTGTGCACAGATTCGACCTGTGAAGTGAGGGACTGCGAGGCAGCAGCCAACTCTTCCACCATGGCGGCATTCTGCTGAGTGATGCCGTCCATGTTGGTCATGGCCTCACTCACCTGTGTGGTGCCCAGCAGCTGTTCCTGAGTGGCGAGTTTGATTTCATCGAGCAAGCGCGTCACACGGTTCACCGCTTCCATGGCTTCGCTGACGTTCGCTTTGGCTTCCATGGTTCGGGCGTTGCCCGTCTCGACCTTTTGGCGCGAGTCTTCGATCAGGTTGCGGATTTCTTTGGCCGCTGCCGTGGTGCGTTGTGCCAAGGCCCTGACTTCGGCTGCCACCACGGCAAAGCCTCGCCCGGCCTCGCCCGCCCTGGCGGCTTCAACGGCTGCATTCAACGCCAGGATGTTGGTCTGGAAGGCAACGCCTTCAATCACCTGAATGATGTCGCCAATGCGCCTGGATGAGTCGGCAATGTCGGCCATGGTGGAGGCAACCGCTTCCACCGATGCATGGCTTCGTTGCGACACGGCCAGCGTTTCGGTGGCCAGCCGTGAACCCTCGGCAGCCACGTCGGTGGTTTTTTGAACCGTGGCATTGATTTCTTCCATGGATGCTGCTGTTCGCTCCAGGTTGCTGGCCTGTGACTCCACTCGCGACGACATGTCCTGGTTGCCCATGGCAATTTCTTGAGTGCCGCCGCGCAGGTTGCCCACTTCATGGCGGATGTCGCGGATCACGGTGCGGACATTCAGGCTCATTTGTGAAAGGGCCTGTTCCAGTTGCCCGATCAGCCCTTTGGACTCCACCCCAATGGCATGGGAAAGATCTCCAGCGGCCAGCAAATTGGCGGTTTGAACCACTTTGGCCAGTGGTGCACCTGCGGCCTTCCATGCAAAAAACCATAGCACCAATGCCGCAGCCAGGCCAACAATCCACCCAAGCCAATCCGGCCCGCCCCAGCCAGTGGCCAGAAGAGGTGCAACGGATGCCACGACAAACATGAGCAGCAGTTGACCCCGCAAACCGGGTGTGAGGTGGCGGACAGCGGCGGGCAGCATTCCCAAACTCTGCACTTGCCCATGCTTCAATGTGTGCGTGGGTTTGCCGCGCAACTCGCCTTCACGCATGGTGGCATACAGGCGCGTGGCGGATTCGATATCGGCTACGCTGGGGGCCGTTCGCACAGACAGATAGCCCACAATTTTGTCGCCATCCCGCATGGGCGTGGCATTTGCCTTCACCCAATAGTAGTCACCGTTTTTGCGGCGGTTTTTGACCATGCCAGTCCAAGGCATGCCCGCCTCGATGGTGGCCCACATGTCCCTGAATGCCTCCTCGGGCATGTCGGGGTGTCTGACCATGTTGTGTGGTTGCCCCACCAACTCATCCAGCAGAAAACCGCTGACCGACACAAAGTTGGGGTTGGCGTAGGTGATTCGCCCCTTGGTGTCGGTGATGGAAATCAGTGTCTGGTCTTCCGGAACCTTGAGTGCCGTCTGTGTGACGGGTAGGTTACTTCTCATGTGTGCTCCGATTCCAAAAAAAGTTGAAAGGATAGTGGGAAGAATAGGGCGCAGACATTGCTGGCGGTTGATATAAGTCAAGCGCAGTTGAATGTATGCCCGAAGGGGGGAGCTGCGGAATTCTTGGAGTGGTTTATGCCAAGCGACCCAAGCTCACGCTGTTTTCAACCTGGCTACGCGAACCCAAGGACACCTTGCACGCTTTTCGCTGTGCCGGTTCACCTCTGAGTGCTTCGTCTGGTCTGACGCAGGGGGGAAAGAAAGGCCGAGAAAGCGGCCTGGGCAGGGGTTCAGATCGGGCTCACATCTCTGTGTAGTTGGGGCCACCGCCGCTCTCGGGGGCGATCCAGACGATGTTCTGGGTGGGGTCCTTGATGTCGCAGGTTTTACAGTGCACGCAGTTCTGAGCGTTGATCTGCAGGCGTTGAGCGCCCCCGCCTTTGGCCTCGTCGGGCACAAATTCGTACACACCGGCCGGGCAGTAACGGCTCTCTGGGCCTGCGAACTTCGCCAGGTTCACCTGCACTGGCACCGTGGCGTTTTTCAGCGTTAGGTGTGGGGGCTGCTCTTCGGCGTGGTTGGTATTGCTCACGAACACGCTGCTCAGGCGGTCGAAGGTAATGACGCCGTCCGGTTTGGGGTAGCTGATCTGCGCCATCTCTGTCGCCGGGCGCAGCTTGGTGTGGTCTTTGACCGTGTTGTGCAAGGTCCAGGGCGGTGAGTCGACCCCCACTTTGGGCAGCAGCCAGTGTTCTACACCTGTCATGAGTTTGCCCATGAATGGGCTCTTCTTGAACCAGTTCTTGAAGTTGCGGTAGGTCCACAGTTCTTCGTGCAGCCAGCTGGCTTTGAATCCCGTCTCAAACGCGGTGAGTTCGTCGCTTTGGCGACCTGCCGCCACGGCTTCAAAGGCGGCTTCTGCGCACAGCATGCCGCTCTTGATGGCAGCGTGGCTGCCTTTGATGCGTGCGGCATTGAGAAAGCCAGCGTCGCAGCCCACCAGTGCACCGCCGGGGAATACGGTTTTGGGCAGGGCTTGGGGGGTGCCGTTGTTCAATGCACGGGCACCGTAGGACAGGCGTTTGCCGCCCTCGATGTGGACCTTGATGGCGGGATGGGTCTTCCAGCGCTGCATTTCTTCGAAGGGGCTCATCCATGGGTTGGCGTAATCCAGCCCGATGACGTAGCCCAGCGTGACTTTGTTGTCTTTGAGGTGGTACAGAAAGCCGCCACCAAACGCGTCGTCGTTCAGGGGCCAGCCAGCGGTGTGTACCACCAAGCCGGGTTTGGCTTGGTGTGCGGGGATTTCCCATAGCTCCTTGATGCCGATGGCGAAGGTCTGCGCGTCTTTGCCTTCGTCGAGCTTGAAGCGCTCGATGACTTGTTTGCCCAGGTGGCCGCGTGCACCTTCGGCGAATACGGTGTACTTGGCATGCAATTCCATACCGATCTGGAAGGCGTCGGTGGGTTCGCCGTCTTTGCCCACTCCCATGTTGCCAGTGGCCACGCCTTTGACCGAGCCGTCTTTGTTGTACAGCACTTCGGCAGCGGCAAAGCCGGGGAAGATTTCCACGCCCAGGGCTTCGGCCTGTTCGCCCAGCCACTGGGTGAGCGCGCCCAGGCTGATGACGTAGCAGCCGTGGTTGTCGAAGTTGCGCGGCATGAGCCAGTCGGGGGTGCGGGTGGCCCCCGTCTCGGACAGGAACAGCATGTCATCGCCGGTGACAGGCTGCTTCAAGGGGCACCCAGTTCTTTCCAGTCCGGAAACAGCTCTGTGAGGGCCTTGGGGTCCATGACCGCGCCAGACAGGATGTGTGCACCGGGCTGCGAGCCTTTTTCGAGCACCACGACGGAGATGTCCTGGCCCTTTTGGGCGCTCAGCTGCTTGAGGCGGATGGCCGTGGACAGCCCTGCCGGGCCTCCTCCCACCACCACCACGTCGTATTCCATGGCCTCTCGGGGGCCAAACTGTTCGAGTATTTCTGAGGGGGTCATGGTGTGTTGCCCGTCGGTTTACAGAGGAGTGTGACGGGCCAGAGAGGTCAGGGCCTGGAGCAGCATTTTCTGCAGCAGGGGCTGCACCGAAGTGGCTTTGTGTTCCAGATACGTGAATGGTGGCTCTTCGAGCATGTAAAGGTCCTGCCCCATTTCCAGCTGAATGGCGTGCACATTGTCCGCCGGAGCACCATATTGCCGGGTGATGTAGCCGCCCTTGAAGCGGCCATTGACCACGTAACTGAACCGAGAATCCATGGCATGGGCCACCACGCTGTCAATGATGGCGGGTGCGCAACTTTTCCCATCTGCCGTTCCGAAATTGAGGTCGGGCAATTTGCCTTCAAAAAGACGAGGGAGCTCGCTGGCAATTGAGTGTGCTTCCCACAGCACCACCGCGCCGTGAAGCGCCTTCAATCGGTCCAGTTCGGCACGCAAAGTATGGTGATAGGGCCACCAGTATCGTTCCAGGCGATCGGCTTGCTGAGAGGGGTCCGGTGCCTGAGCCTCGCCGTAGAGTGGCTGTCCACGGAATGTCTCGGTCGGACACAGCCCGGTGGTGGTTTGACCTGGGTACAGGCTTTCACCAGAGGGCGGGCGGTTCAAATCGATCACATACCGCGACACCTTGGCCTGCAAAACAGAGGCCCCCATGGTGGCGGCGAACCCATAAAGTTGCTCCAGATGCCAATCGGTGTCCTGCATGAGAGGCGCCGTGGCGCTCATTCCACCCGTGCATTCGGCAGGCAATGCCGTTCCCATGTGGGGAATGGAGATGAGCAGTGGCACAGTACCCTGGTGCAGTGCATAGGTGGGCGTTTGCAAGGTCATGGGGTTTCTTCGTCAGGGCAATAAAGAGTGTCAGAGGGCAAATGGGGCATTGCTTGGCGTATGGCCAACGCCGTGTTCCGGCGTATGACTTCACGGGTGACGCGAGCTATGTGCTCATCGAGTCCAGCCCATTCGTCTTCGCGCGACAGCAGAAAAAAGTGGCGCTGTCCGAGCCGGGTGACCGGAATGGGCAAAACGGAAACGTCGTTCAAATATTGCCGCGACTGCCACAAGCACAGTGGCGTGGAAATGGCCCATCCGAGTCCAGAGGCGACCAGGCTCAGCAATGGGTCGGTCGCGTCAAATTCATATGTGCGCGGGGCCTGAACATGGATGTGCCTGAGAAAACGATCGATTTGCTGCCCTGTCACAGACCGCTGGCTGTAGCGGATCAGTGGCAAGCCGGCCGCCTGATCCGCCAGTGCACGCACCGTGTTCAGGGGCTTGACCGCGTGCCCTTTGGGAAACACCGCCACCCAAGACTCGGAAAACAAAAGGCGCTGAACGATGCGGGCATCGTCAATGGCCGAATCGGTGCAAATGGCGAAATCCAGCTCGCGACCTCGCAACTGCTCCGTCAAGGTTGGTGTCAGACCTGACCACATCAGGATCTGCTGTGCGGAACCCGACAGGGCCCGGATCAGCGCCGGACCCACAGTGGCAGCAAAGGAGTCGACGCACCCGAGGTGTATCTGTGCGTGCTCCTGGCGGGCGCTGGCACGAACCTGCGTGACCAGCGTGCGCGCCTGGGCCAGCAACCCGATGGCCCGCTCCCTGAGCAAATGCCCTGCATGGGTCGTGACGGCAGGGCGAACCTCGCGGTCCAGCAAGGTGAGACCCAGATCGTGTTCAAGGGCTTTGACGGCCTGACTGACCCCACTTTGGCTCATCCCCAGTTGTTTCGCTGCCTGCGCCATGGATCCTGCCTCGCAAACGGCCACAAACGCCTCGAGCAGCTGCAGATCGGGCAGCGGAATCGACAGACGTTGTTTGCGGGAGTCGGAGACTGAAAACGACATGGTGAGGATGGTGTGTGAAAAGAGGGGAAACTGCGAAATATTTTGATATTTCAAACCATAGCATCAGTTTTCATGAATCTGAGGCCTCGGCGGGGATGGTTTCCTACACTGCAAGCCATCAACAACCACTCGCCCAGAAAGGCACGCTATGCAAACCTATGACGCCATCGTGATCGGTGCCGGTGTGATCGGCAGCTCGGTCGCTTACCATCTCGCGCGCTTGGGAGCCGCAAAGGTTCTGGTTCTGGACCGGCTTCAGATCGGTGCTGGCACCAGCACCCAGTCATCCGGCATTTTGCGTACCCATTACTCGGTGATCGAAAACGTGGAACTGGCCAAGCGTTCCTGGTCTGTGTTCAACGATTTCGCACACTACCTGGGTGACGAGGAGGCGTCTGCCGGCCTCGTCAAATGTGGTTACATGATCTGTGCGCCTGAAGGCCCCAAGCTGGAGCCGCTGCGTCAGTCGCTGGCAGGCCAGGAACGGATGGGCGTCGAGGTTCGCTTGCTCGACAAAACCGCCGCACAGGACCTGCTGCCCATCGCGACCTTCGATGACGCGGCGCTGATCGGTTACGAACCGGAGGCTGGCTTTGCGGATGCCTACCTGGTGGCCACCGGATTTGCCCGGGCTGCACGTCGTCTGGGTGTAAAGATCATGGAGGGCGTGACGGTAGAGCGTTTGCTGATGGACGGCGGACGCGTTGTCGGTGTGGAAACCAGCCGGGGCAGCTTTCACAGCAACACCGTTATCAGCACCCAGAACATCTGGGCCGGAGACATTGAAAAGTGGACCGGCGTGCCCACCCCAGTCAAAGCGGAGCGCCATGCCGTTTTGGCCCTGGAGGGGCCCGAGGCCTACAGCTTCAAAATGCCAGTATTCAAAGACTTGGGCTCGCCGGGCATGCTGTACTGCCGCAGCTACGGCGGCAACCAGATGCTGGTCAGCGAAGGCATAGTCGGGGAGACCCTGGCCGTTGCGGACAACGAACAGGGTGATATCTCCATGGACTATGTGGTTGAAGTCGGGGCCCAAGTGGCAGAGCGGTTTCCGTCGTTCGGTGAAGCAGGCCTGGCCTCGTCTTGGACGGGTGTTTACGACGTAACCCCCGACTGGAATCCGGTGCTAGGCCGTCTGCCCGACGTACCCGGGCTGGTGGTCGGCTATGGGTTCTCAGGGCATGGCTTCAAATTGTCCCCAGGTGTGGGCTTGGTGTTGGCCCAAGAGGCCTTGGGTTTGCCAACAGATGTGCCACTGGGGCCTTACGCGCACGAACGGTTTCGAAGTGGTCATCTGCTCACCGGCCGTTATGGCTTGGGGGCCGTGTCCTGAAACACAGGAACAAAAACGTCCATGTCATGGTTGTCGTGAAACGCGTCGTCGATCACAACGTCAAGGTCCGCGTGAGCAATGATGGTTCCGGTGTGGATGCCGCCGGGCTGAGAATGTCCCATGCGATTCAGGTGGGCCAAATCGAAAAATCCGTGGAACCGGATGTCTACATGGCGTTTGGTATCTCCGGCGCCATCCAGGACTTGGCCAGGTTCAAGGACGCAGGCATCATGGTGGCGATCAACGAGGATCCAGACGCCACCATCTTTTCCGTTGCCGACGTCGGCCTGGTGGGTGACCTCTTCGAGGCAGTGCCTGCACTGTTTAAAGGCTTGCCGTCAGTGGCCTCCGCAGCATGAGCACATTTGCAAGCCCCTGGCACCAGCGTTTTTCCCTTGAGGCGTTGCCACGCGAAGCCTGGAAAAACGCTGGGGGCTGGACCCGCCCCATCGCCAGTCGCCTGGAACACGGCAATCTGCGCTGGCGGGTGAGCGTGGCCGACGTTTCTAAGGCCGGTCCGTTTTCCCAATTCGAAGGCGTGGACCGCACCGCCGTCATGGTGCAAGGCGATCATCTTCGCTTGAGCTGTCACACGCATGAGTGGATATTCGATGGCCCGGGATCGGTGGCGAAGTTTCCCGGTGAATTGGCCATCGACTGCGACACGCCCAGCTCACCCGCCCGGCTGTGGAACGTGATGGTGGCGCGCAAACATGCACGTGCCACGGTGCAGGTGCTCAAGACCGACGATGTTGCAGTCCCAAAGGCCCCCGACGTGCTAGTGCTGGTCTTGCGCGGGAGCTACGAAATGGAAGCAGAACCCCATGATGCCTACCCCCCTTTGGCGGCGGGTGATGGCTTGCACCTAAAAAATTTCGAAATAAATATCCTATTACGCAAGCTGCAAAAAGAAAGTTTGCTACTGATAACGCAACTCTGGTGAGCGCCTGCACCTCATCCCATCGATTCCACACTTCTCGGGTACACGATGAACGACAGGAACTTGATCGGGAACTTCACCAACTTCTCGGGGCCATGCGCCACCTCCCCCTGAAACGTCAGAGAGTCTCCTGCCTCCAGCAGGTATGTGTCGTGCCCACAACGGTACTCAAGCTTTCCCTCGAGCATGTACAGAAACTCCGTTCCTGGGTGCTGGAACGTGGGGTAACGCTCCGAATCGTCGTCCATGGTGATCAAAAACGGCTCAAACAGTTTGACGGGCCCTTGGTCATAGGCGAGCAGGTGGTAGGTGTGCCCGCTTTTGGTGCCGCGACGCACCACTTCCATGCCTGTCCCCTTTTTGATGTGTTGGGCAGTGCTGGCTGTGACGTCGTATTTGCTGAACAGCATGGACATGGAGACGCCCAACGCTCGCGCGATGCGTGCCAAGGTCTCCATGCCAGCCGATGTCTGGCCATTCTCGATCTTGGACAACATGCCTCGACTGATGCTGGCCTGCTCCGAAACCTGTGCAATGGTCAATCCGTGCCGCTGCCGCAGTTCTTTGATGGCCACGCCCACCGATTCTTCCAGCGAGGGAACCGCTTTTTCGCCCAGTTTGTTCACAACAATCCCCTTTCTCTCAGCCAGTGAAAAAAATTACGTACAGCGGACGGTAAAATATTCATGTCGGGCACAAATGTTGCATTGGAAGAAACATCATTGATGGCCATGCACTAAAGCGGAAGCCATCGGGACCACCGATTGCCAACCGAAGGAGCCATTTTCTGTGAGCACGCTTGCAACATCATTCTCCACCTTGCCCGAGCCTGCGGCTCTGGTGCCGCCCCAACGCTTTACCACTGTCGAGGAAACCCAGCGGTACCTCAAGTCTCAGGGTGTGGGCTACGTGCTGGCCCAATTCGTCGACATCCACGGCGTGGCAAAGGCCAAGTCGGTGCCTGTGGACCATTTGAACACCGTGATGACCGATGGTGCTGGCTTTGCCGGATTCGCCATCTGCGGGGTGGGTATTGAGCCGCACGGACCTGACTTCATGGCCGTGGGTGACCTGTCCACGGTGTCGTTGGTGCCCTGGCAGCCTGGCTTGGCCCGCATTGTTTGCGAAGGTCATGTGGAAGGCCAACCTTGGGCGTTTGACAGCCGGGTGGTGCTGAAAAAGCAAGTGGCACGCCTCGCTGAAAATGGCTTGACCATGTTCACGGGCCTGGAGCCCGAGTTCTCGTTGCTGCGCCGCACAGCGGATGGCAGCATCGTCCCGCACGATGCCAGCGACACCCTGGCAAAGCCTTGCTACGATTACAAGGGCTTGTCTCGCACCCGGGTGTTTCTGGAAAAGCTGTCCAACGCCATGCGTGTCACGGGTATTGACGTCTACCAGATCGACCACGAAGACGCCAACGGCCAGTTTGAATTGAACTACACCTACACAGATTGCCTGACCTCGTGCGATCACTTCGTGTTCTTCAAGATGGCAGCCAGCGAGATCGCCAACGAATTGGGGCTGATCTGCTCCTTCATGCCCAAGCCTTTTGCCAACCGCCCCGGCAACGGCATGCACATGCACCTGTCGATCGGCGACGGCAAGCGAAACCTGTTCCAAGACAAGAGCGACCCCAACGGACTGGAGCTCTCGTCCATGGCTTACCAGTTCATGGCCGGCCTGCTGCACCACGCTCCAGCCCTCACGGCGCTGTGTGCCCCCACCATCAATTCGTACAAGCGCCTGGTGGTTGGACGCTCGCTGACCGGGGCCACGTGGGCACCGGCGTACATCAGTTATGGCGATAACAACCGATCCACCATGGTTCGGATTCCCAAAGGACGGTTGGAACTTCGCCTGCCCGACGGTGCATGCAACCCTTACTTGGCCACAGCTGCTGTGATCGCCGCAGGTCTGGACGGTATTGAGAAAAGCATGCATCCCGGCGTTCCGCGCAACGTCAACCTGTACGAATGGAGCGAAGCACAGCTGAAGGAGGCCGGCATCGGCCTGCTGCCGCAAAACCTGAATGCGGCACTCGATGCCCTCGAAGCAGACAGCGTGATTCGGGAGGCTCTGGGCCCGGTCACGGACGAGTTTCTCAAGTTCAAGCGCATGGAGTGGATTGAATACATGCGCCACGTCTCCGACTGGGAAGTGAAGCAATACCTCGAGTTTTTTTGAAGGAAGCAACCATGTGTGGAATTGTTGGACTGTTACTGAAAAAGCCGGCCCTCTACAGCCAGCTGGGGGAGTTGATGGTGCCCATGTTGATCGGGATGACCGAGCGCGGCCCTGACTCGGCAGGTATGGCAGTGTTTGGCGAGTCGCTGCCCGAGGGGCAGCGCAAGATCAGCGTGTACTCCGGATTGACAGAGGCAGGTGGCGCTTACGACTGGGTGGGACTGGTCGACGCGATGAACGCTGCGCTGAAGGTCAAAGCGCAGGCAGTGCTCAAGGGAAACCATGCCGTTGTGACCTTTGAAGGACCTGCGGAGCCGGTCAAGGCGTTTGTCAACGGCATTGACCCCAAGCTGCACATCATGTCCACGGGGCGCCGCATCGATCTGTACAAGGACATTGGCCTGCCCGCCGATGTGGCCGATCGATATACCTTTGGTTCGCTGACCGGCAGCCACTTGGTGGGGCACACCCGCATGGCAACCGAATCTGCGGTGACACCTGACCGTGCCCACCCATTCACAGCAGGCGAGGATTTTTGCCTGGTGCACAACGGGTCACTGTCCAACCCCAATGGGGTGCGTCGCATGCTGGAGCCGCGGGGCATCAAGTTTGAAACCGACAACGACACCGAAGCCGCGTGCCGATTCCTGGAATGGCGCCTGCGTGAAGGCGACGACTTGCCGGGAGCGCTGCAAAAGGGCTTCGAAGCGCTGGATGGTTTTTTCACCTTCCTGATGGGCACACCCACCGAATTGGCGCTCATTCGCGACCCCTTTGCCTGCAAACCCGCAGTGGTGGCTGAGACCGACGACTACGTCGCCATCGCCTCTGAGTTCCGCTCGCTCGCCCATCTGCCCGAAGTCAGGCACGCCAAAGTCTTTGAACCCGCTCCCGAGGAGATGTACGTATGGAAAATCTGACCTTTGATTTGAGCCACCAGCCTGTGCGTGCTCTCAATCAACACCTTCACAGTGCTGCCGATGTGTTGGCCGGCCAGAAGATCGAAGTGATCAACCCCGATGGGGCTCACAACATCGCAGTGGGCATCAACGCTCCCGTGACCGTCACGATCAAAGGCCATGCAGGCTATTACGCCGCTGGAATGAACAAGTTTGCCGACGTCACCATCGAAGGCAGCGCCAGCACCGGCGTGGCCGAAAACATGATGAGCGGCAAAGTGCATGTCAAGGGTTTCGCGTCAAACGGCGCGGGAGCCTCGGCACACGGTGGACTGCTGATCATCGACGGTGATGCTGGTCTTCGCTGTGGCATTTCGCTCAAGGGCGGTGACATCGTGGTCGGGGGCTCGGTCGGAAGCTTCTCCGGATTCATGGCCCAGGCTGGTCGGATGGTGATCTGCGGCAATGCAGGAGATGCCCTGGGCGACTCGCTGTATGAAGCCGTGATCTACGTGCGCGGAGACATCAAATCGCTGGGTGCCGACGCACAAATCGAGCCTCTGACGGATGTCGACACCGCTGCCTTGGCGGACCTGCTGTCCAAAGCGGGCTTGTCTCACAACCCCACGGAATTCAAGCGCGTGGCCTCGGCCCGCACCCTTTACCACTGGAACGCCGACGCAGATCAGGACTATTGAGATGTCACAAACCGAACACCCCATCACATTCAAGCGCCTGCAGCTCGAAGAGTCGGCCAGTTTTGACCGCAGCACGCTCGATTACATCCACCGCGCATCCAGCACCGGTTTGTACGAAATCCGGGGGCTAGGTGCCAAGCGCAAGTTGCCCCACTTCGACGATCTGGTGTTTCTCACCGCATCGCTATCACGCTACCCACTTGAAGGGTATCGCGAAAAGTGCTCGACAAAGACAGTGCTGGGTACACGCTTTGCCAAGAAGCCTATCGTGCTGGACACACCCATCACCGTGGCCGGCATGAGCTTTGGAGCCCTGTCGGCCAACGTGAAGGAAGCCCTGGGCAAGGCCGCAACGGCCATGGGCACCAGTACCACCACCGGTGATGGTGGCATGACCTCGGAAGAGCGGCTGTCGTCCAAGACGCTGGTCTATCAGTGCCTTCCATCCCGCTATGGTTTCAACCCGGACGACGTGCGCCGGGCTGATGCCATTGAAGTGGTACTTGGGCAAGGTGCCAAACCTGGCGGAGGTGGCATGTTGCTGGGCCAGAAGGTCAACCCCCGCGTGGCCCAGATGCGGACGTTGCCTCAAGGCGTGGACCAGCGCTCCGCAAGCCGTCATCCTGACTGGACCGGCCCGGACGACCTGACCATCAAAATCCAGGAGTTGCGTGAGCTGACCGACTGGGAAAAACCCATCTACGTGAAAGTCGGGGCCACACGGGTGTTCAACGACGTCAAACTGGCGGTTCACGCGGGTGCTGACGTGGTGGTGGTCGACGGCATGCAAGGGGGCACGGCTGCCACACAAACCTGCTTCATCGAGCACGCAGGCATTCCCACCCTGGCAGCTGTGCGCCAGGCGGTGGCCGCCCTCCAAGATCTGGACATGGTTGGCAAGGTGCAACTTATCGTGTCCGGCGGCATACGCACCGGTGCTGACGTTGCCAAAGCACTGGCACTGGGTGCAGACGCCGTGGCCATCGGCCAAGGCGTGCTCATGGCTCTGGGCTGTAACCGAGACACTTATCAGCAATCGGGACAAAGCCACAGTGCGGAAGCCGACTACGCCGCACTGGGCACCAAGGCGGGCTACTGCCACCACTGTCACACAGGCAAGTGTCCCGTGGGCGTAACCACGCAGGACGCTATTCTGGAACAGCGGTTGGAACCTGACATGGGAGCCAAACACGTGAAGAACTACCTCAAGACCCTGACGATGGAGCTGACCACTCTGGCCCGCGCCTGCGGAAAGCAGGACGTACACCACCTGGAGCCGGAAGACCTTGTGGCCCTGACAGTAGAAGCCGCTGCCATGGCCCGGGTGCCGCTTGCCGGAACCAACTGGATCCCCGGCCAGAACGGCTGACCTGCTCGCCGCCGCACGGGCGGCGAAAGCAAGTCATCCGGCTGCACAAATGAGGCATCAAACCCATGGAGTGGGTGCAGATGTCTGGCATGAGTTACCTGGTGGTCCGTCACGAGCTTGATCTGCTTGAGCAAGGCGGCTGGCCATCCATCCAAGCCTCAGGTCGTGGGCTCCAGCAAGCCAAGGTCAAGCTGTGCGAGAGCGTATGGCCACGCTGCAGAAGTCACCCGAGCGGTGGTGATGTTCTTTCCGGTCCCCAGCGCTGATCAAACAGCCGCTTGAGACTTCATGGGGCCGGAGCAATAAAAGCCAATTTCAAGGGCGTTCATGAGGACATATTGATCTGTGCCGGGCTGGGAGCCAACAAACTGACGTGCGCCGTCACCACGCGCCATCCCGGCGCCAAGCGAATCCAAGTCTGACTTTGGCGGCCGGTCTTGTCGCTGCCGGCACGCTGGAATTCGATATTGACGGTTGCCGTGTCGCGCCCGTAGGTAGTGATAACGGTCTTCAAGACGGTACGCACAAGCCCAACCGCAGGGCGGCCCGCCCGAAAGGCGCAGATCTCAGCATAGCCGTACAGGTTCTCGGTCACGCCATAGCGAAGCGTGTGGGGACTGCACCAAAAAAGCTCATCCAACACGGCCACATCGTTGGACACCAGCGCCGCTTCGTAACGTTCGGATTGGGCAGCTACCTCGGACCAGACTTCGGGGATATTGATTTCCATATGCGAACTCCTGTGTTCAAAGCGATACCGTCTGGAGGCGGGCCAGACCGGCACATTGCAGTGCATAGCCCGCACGGAGTGCGAGGTCTTCGCGCCACGGCGCTGCAATCAGTTGCACACCAATCGGCAGCCCCCCTGTTCCGGCAGGCCACATCGGGGCTGTCACCACGGGACAGCCGGCAAAGGAAATGGGCTGGGTCAGTAGTCCCATGGAGGCGCGCGCCGGGTACTGCGTGCCGTGAATGTCGATCGAGTCTGCACCGATAGGAGTGGCGCATACAGGGGTTGCCGGTGCAATCAACACATCCCAATTTTGAAAGAGGGCGTTGATGCGGTCGCGGTAAATCCGGCGAAAGCGCTGGGCCTGCAGGTACCAGCTCGCGGGCTGCAGCGCACCAGCAAGAAAGCGGTCCACCGATAGCGGCTCAAAATCATCTGCACGCGTGCGCAGGTCGGCCAGGTGCAGGCTTCCTCCCTCAGAAGCCGTGGTGATGAATGCTGCAGCGCGACCCAGCGCCGCATCGGGCCACTCCACCGCGCCACGGCTGCCTAGAGCGGCGGCAGCGGCGGCCACCACGGCCCGTGCCGGTTCACTTGCGTGGTCGTGGAAATAGCCATCGAGCACCCCAACACGCAAGCCCTCACTGCCTTGCTCCAAATCACCCACCGGCTGTACTGCACGGGCGTGGCAACCGGGGTCCAGCAGGTCAGGCCATTGCAGCGCGTCATAGGCCATGGCCAGGCTTTCCAGTGCATCGGCAAAGGGCCCCAGATGGTCAATGCTGTGCACAAACGGGTAACTGCCGCGGCGCGACAACCGCCCGAAGGTTGGTTTCAGACCCCACACGCCACACAGCGAGGCAGGCACGCGTATAGAGCCATTGGTGTCCGAGCCCAGACTGATGCCCACCAGGCCTGCCGCCACAGCAGCACCGCAACCGCCAGATGAGCCTCCTGCAACGCGCTGCAAATCATGCGGGTTGCGGGTGGGGCCGTAATGGGTGTTCTCTGTGGTGAAGCCGTAGGCGTATTCGTCCATATTCAAGGAGCCGAGCAAGACCGCGCCGGCCTGTCGCATGCGATCCACCAGCACAGCATCTTGCGCCGCAGCCGCATGGCTTTGGTTGACCTTGGAACCCGCCAGCGTGACCTCGCCTTCAATGTCAAAGAGATTCTTCACCGCATAGGGCACACCTGCCAGTGCGGGCAATTCGTCCCCGCGTGCGCGCTGGGCATCGACCGCAGCGGCCTCCCTGCGCGCACGGTCGTAACTCTTGCCAATGAAGGCATTGATGTGGGGGTTGCTGCCCTCCACGCGTCCAATCGCCGCCTCGGTAACCTCACTGGCGCTGATGTCACCGCAGCGTATGGCTTTCGCCAAGGCATGGCTTTGAAGTGTAAGCATGTCTTGCGATCCGTTTTTCATAGCTATGGATGTATGTTAAAAGGCCGGGAAGGATTTTGGCGTGTAAATTTCCGCTAACTCGTCGTCCACGGCCAAGGGTGCGGATTCCAGCAACTGGGCGAGGTGGGCTGTGCGTGCCAAGTGGCTCGCCACGCGCTGGGCCCGCGCATCGTCCAGATCCAGACCCTGCGCCATCGCGCTGGCTTTGACGTAAGCCAGAACCTCCGATTCAGTCATCGTCGCACCTCCCTCTGGAAAATTTCCAGACTTTGCTTTTTCATTTGCACAAAACTGGGCTCACTGAGCGTGTTGACGGTGCGCGGGCGCGGATCGCCATAGCGCAAAATTTCGGCCACTTTGGTGGGGCGTTTGGTCAGCAGCAGCACTTCATCTGCCAGATAGACCGCTTCTTCGAGGTCGTGTGACACCAGCAGCATCGTGGTGCCGGTTTGCATGAACACTTCCTGCAGCTTTTCGCGGATGAACAAAGTCATCTCAAAGTCGAGTGCTGAAAACGGTTCATCCAGAAACAGCACCTCGGGCTTGGGTGCAAGTGCTCGCATGATGGAAGCGGTTTGCTGCTGCCCGCCCGAGAGCTCATAGGGGTAGCGGTTGAGGTCAAACTTCACGTCAAACGAGGCGACCAATTCCGCCATGCGCCTGTCTACCTCTGCCTTGCTCTTGCCTTCGAGTTTGAGGGGATAGGCAATGTTGTCGATGGTGCGCATCCAGGGGAACAGGGCCTCTCGGTAGTTCTGGAATACGTAGCCAATCTTGGTGTCCTTAAGCGACTTGCCGTCGAACAGAATTTCTCCCGAATCGATGGGAACCAGCCCGGCAATCATGTTGATCAGCGTGGACTTGCCGCACCCATTGGGACCAAACACGGACACAATTTTGTGTTTTGGGATATCCAGGTCAAAGTTCTCGTACAGTGGCCATCCCGCAAAATATTTGGTCAGTCCCCGGATGGTGATGTGGGTGCCGACTGGGCCAGGCTTGAACAGGGGCGCAGGCAAGTCTGCATACACCGGGCCGTTGATTACTTCGCTCATCTGCCACTCCAATGCACGATGCGGCGCTCGGCCATCAAAAACAAAATATTCAGCGTGTAGCCCATCGCGCCAGCCGCCAGAATGGACGCATACATGTCACGCACATTCATCACCTGCTGGGAGTTGATGATGCGGTTTCCCAGGCCACTGTCCGAACCAATGAACATCTCGGCCACGATCACAATCACCAGCGCCATAGACACCGCTGAACGCAGGCCCACAAAGCTGGGTTGCAGACTTTCCCAAATCAGCACGTCCTTGAAAATCTGCCACCGCGATGCCCCCATGACCTTGGCCGCCATGACACGCTGCTTACGCGCGTTGATCACACCGTAGGCGCTGTTGAACACCACAATCAGCAAGGCACCAAAGGCTGCAATGGCCACCTTGTTGATGTCAGATACGCCAAAAATCATCAGGAACAGCGGAATCAGTGCCGACGACGGAGTGGAGCGGAAAAAGTCCACCAGAAATTCGACCGACCGGTAGGCCCGCTCGTTGCTGCCCAGCACCACGCCCAGAGGAACACCCACAACCGCTGCAATCATGAAGGCCTGAAATGTGCGCCACAACGTCACACCGAAATCTTTGAGCAGTGGTCCTCCTGCCAACCCATTGATCAGACTGGTGATGGTCTCTGCCGGTGGCGGCAGCAAAATTGGCTTGATGAAGCCAAAGCGCACCACCATGTCCCAGACAATAAACAGCAAGATGGGGCCAACAAATGGAATCACCCGATCCGATGAGGGGGTACGCGGTGCCACTGCGCTTTGCGCGGGTTGCGTTGGGGGTGCCCAAGGCACCCCCGTGCCAACCGCAGGAGCCCCGGAGGTGGACTTGTCCATTGGTTACCCCTTGTAGAGCATAGAGTCCACCATCAGGCGAGACGAAAAAATACCTTTTTCCGAGAACAAGTCAAAAAACTTCTGGAAATGGGCAATGTCAGCCGGAGCGAATTCGTTGTACATGGTGTATGCAGCGAGCGGTACTTCACTGGTCAACGCCCCCTCAATGGCGGTGTATCCCTTCAGGAACTGTCGTGCCTCGACGGGCTTACTGCGTACATAAGCCACACCCTTGCCGTAGGCGGTGATGTACTTTTTGGCTACCTCTGGGTTGGCCTTGATGAAAGCTGATGTCAGCGCTGCGGAGCCACCAAACCAGGGGGCCATCGGGTCGCCCAGCACGTATTTGGAAATAACGCCCGCTTCGAGCACACGCGTGGTGCCGTTGAGGCGACCGATGGTGCCTGTGGGCTCCAGCGTGTAGGCACCATCAATTTGGCCCGCAGCGATCGCGGCAACATGCTGACCGATTGGCAATTCAACCACGGTGGCACCGGTGGCACCGCCACGTTCCAAGATTGTTTTGGCCAGGGTCACGTTTTGAATACCTGGGCCTGAGCCAATTCGCTTGCCCTTCAAGTCGGCCATGGTTTTAGCACTGCTGGCCACCGGCACGATCACTTCGTCGAGCACATTTTTCACGTTACTTGGGTTGGCGCAGAAAATCTTGAAGCTGCCAGGCGCTGCAATTTCACCGACGGCGATGTTGGCCGACCCAGTGCCATTGGCGCAGCCATCCACGCGGTCGGCCAGCATACCTTCCATGATTTGTTGGGCAGCTGCGAACTTGATGACCTCGACGTTGACACCGGCCTCTTTGAAGTAGCCCAGTTCCATCGCTGCATAAAAGGGTAGCCCGGCGGCAATGGGCCAATAGCCGATGCGGATTTTTGGGCCGCTTTGCGCCCGCACGATGGCAGGCATGGCCAGTGTGCCCAGCAAGGCACCTGCGCCTTGCAACACTTGTCGACGAGAGGATCCGCTAGCAGCTGTTGATGTGGCAGAAGCGCCAGAGATGTTTGAGGTATCAGTCATAGTGTTTCCTTGAGTTACGGGTGAGTGAAAAAAGGGCGAGAAACTGCCTGGGAAGCGAGTCCATGTAGGCGCGCCAGCCGCCAAAGGTGGTGGCGTCATCCGCTGTGTCGAGCGCGTAGCCTTCGCGCACAAAGCTTGTGACCCAGCTGCCGTCTGCCAACTCCAGCTTGCCCAAGCCCAGCGGCGAGGGGATGAGGTGGCGCACGATAAAGAACAGCACAGTGGCGAACACCACGGTTTGCAACACCACCCACACCAACAGATTGATCACGACTGGCACTGCGTCAAAAGCGGCTCCCTCATGGACCAGGGCCCAAGTCATCCCGCGCGTGGTGCCCTGGTGCAAGGACGCCATAGACAGGCACAGCCCGTTGAGAAGAAACACCAGCACCATGCACTTCATAAACCAGTTGAATTTGAATTTCATGGTGCTTACCAGGCGGCCACGCAACCGTCGCTGCGAGGGTCTTCACCGCCCTCAATCCAGCCATCTGGGTGCAGCACGAGGGCACCGGCGTGCCCCATTCGCTCGTCAAAGTCTGACACCACTTCCACAGGATGGCCCAACGCCCGTAAGGCCTGAATAGTGGCTTCGGGGAAGCGGCTCTCCAGCTTCAGGCTGGTGCTTTGCTCGGCCCAGGTGCGTCCCAGAAGCCAGCGCGGAGCGGCTATTGCACTGCGCACATGGTGGCCACCCCACGCATAGCGTGCGAACACGGCAGCCTGGGTTTGGGGCTGCCCCTCGCCGCCCATGGTGCCGTAAACCAGCAGGCGACCATCATCGAGCTGTGCCATGGCGGGGTTGAGGGTATGAAAGGGTTTGCGGCCCGGCGCCAGGCTGCGCAGCCGATTGGGCCGCAGGTCAAAGGAGCAGCCCCGGTTTTGCCACCAGAAACCACTTTGAGGCAGCACCACGCCACTGCCGAATTCAAAGTAGATGCTCTGAATCATGCTGACCGCGCGCCCTTGGTCATCCACCACTCCCATCCATGTGGTGTCGCCATCTGAAGACGGTGCCGGCCACGGGCTGGCCCGGTCAAGGGGTACCGCAGCTGCCATACCGTCCAGGCGATTGACGCTGAGCAGGGACTGTGCATCGATTGGCATGTGAGCCGGGTCGGTGACATAGCGGTCTCGTTGGATAAAGGCTTGCTTGGTGGCCTCTACCAGCGCGTGAATGCCTGGCACGTTGTCCGGACTCCAGCCTGGCTGGCGAATGCGGTCGTAAGTGCCCAGAATCATCAAGGAGGCCAGGCCTTGTGTGGGAGGTGCCATGTTGTAGAGCGTGGCGCTGGAGATTTTCAATTGCAGTGGCGGCTTGATCTGTGCATGGTGGGCGGCCAGATCTTGTGCCGTCACTGCACTGCCCACTGCGGCCAGATCTTTTCCGATTTGTTGCGCCAAGTCGCCACGGTAAAAGTCTTCGGCACCGGCATGGGCAATCTGTTCCAAGGTGGCGGCAAGCTCAGGGAAAGCGTGGCGCTGGCCATAAACCGGAACCTGGCCATCCTTTAAAAACGTCCTTGCAAAGTGCGGTTGGTTCACCAGTTCAGCCAGTTTGTTGCGCGTGTTCTCTTCCTGGCTGTGCGTGACCGCAAAGCCATGTCTCGCATAGTGAATTGCGCTTTCCAGCAACTTGGCAAACGGCAGCTTGCCGCCCCATTGGGTGCGGCTGTGTGCATAGGCTGCGCCCCAGCCCGATACAGTACCTGCCACGGTATTGGCAGCCAATGGACCACGCCACGGAATGCTGTCCATGCCTTGGTACAGGTCACTGTTGACTGCCGCGCCAGTAGCTCCACAGGCATCAATCGACATCATCGGTTTGCCAGACTGGTGCATCAGCCAAAAGCCATCGCCACCAATGCCGGTCATGTGCGGGTAAACCACTGCCAGCGTGGATGCCACGGCAATCGTGGCCTCAATGGCATTGCCACCCTCGCGCAGGATGTCCAAGCCGGCTTGCGCCGCCAGTGAATGAGGTGCCACCACAGCGCCGCGCATACCAAGAATGGGGTTCATGTGAGAAATGTCCAGAGTTATATCGACTGCGGCTGCATCGGCGCACTGGCCCAGACCGGTGCCACCCGCGATGTGGCCGTGCGGGCTGCCTGCAGGTGTGAGCGCATCTGCCGGTAGCTGCTGGCCGCATCGTGCGCGAGCAGGGCTTCGACGATGGCGGAGTGTTCTTCGAACGACTCACCCATACGTTCAACGTTGTGGAACTGGGTGCGCCTGAAAGGCGACACCCGGTGGCGCATGCTGGTCGCCATATCAATCAGCACCGCGTTGTAGCTGCCGCGAATGATGGTGTTGTGCAATGCCAGATTGGCGGTGTCGTAACGATCAAAGTCGCTGGCTTGCATGGCGGCGCGGCCTTCCTTGTGAAGTTCCAACAGCAAGTCTCGGTCCTGCGAGGTCATGCGCAGCGCTGCGTGGCGCGCACATGCCGCCTCCAGATCGCCAATGGCTTCAAACATCTGGTCGAGTTGTTCGGCGCTCATGGCGGCCACCACCGATCCCCGGTTAGGTCTGCAGTCCACCAGTCCCATGATGGCCAATTGTTTGAGGGCTTCGCGCACGGGGGTACGCGACACCTTGAAGCGCTCGGCCAGCATCACCTCGTCGAGTTTGCTGCCCGGCACAAAGTGGCCGAGTGCGATCTCGTCGGCAATGCGTCGGCAAACCGAATCGGCCAAGCTGCCACGTAGCCCAGAGGAGCAGACCGCAAGCGGGTTGGGCACGTCAGCCACCATACCCTGACGGGAGCCAACAAAAAAAATGCTCAGCGAGCTTCATACCAATCTCCAGAGTGTTCACAGCACACCAGCGTTAAAACGCATGGAACGTGCCACTCAGCAGGATTGGTTCGATGTTTTTTCTAAGTGCTTGCAAAAAAAAGAATTTTTACGTGCTTGTATTTTTCTTTCCGAAAATGGCGCACCAAAACAAGGGGCCAGGCGGCATAAATTGCATGGAAAGTGCCCCACTTCGATGCAAAGTTCCATCATTGCATGCAAGACGGTTTGGGATGTCGTTCAGGGGAGGTCTGCACCACACCCGCTGAAACATCATTTGTCCGTTTTGGCGAAGCCTTTGCAGGTTTTCGGGCGCAGACCTTATCCCTGAGCCCCCATGGTTTCATGGATTCAAACTTGCATTTGCCTTGTCGGCGGGGAGGTTGTCCTGACTTTCCATCAGGTCGTTGGCGAGTTCCACATGCACCCAGAAGTACTGTGGCTACTTGCCTGTGTGAAACCCTTGCAGCACATTCACCGTGTTGACCCCCACCTCGGCCACCGCATAGCCGCCCTCAAACGTGAACACGGTGGGCAGGCCCAGGCTGGCCAGGGTCTGACCCACCTGCAGGTAATCCGCGCTCTGCAGGCCAAAGCCTGATATGGGGTCGCCTGCAAACGTGTCCACACCCAGCGGCACCACCAGGGCTTGCGCGCCAAAGTCAGCGACCGCCTGGCAGGCGGTGTGCAGCGTGGCGTGCCACACATCAAAGCCTGTGCCGCGTGGGAGCGGCAGGTTCAGGTTGGCACCCAGCCCTGCGCCCTCGCCACGCTCGTCGGCGTGGCCCAGGAAAGGTCGCCGTGCAGGCTGACAGTCAGCACATCCGGGCGGCTGTAAAAGATGGTTTGTGTGCCGTTGCCGTGGTGGTAGTCCACATCGAGCACAGCCACGCGTTCAAACCGCTGGCGCAGCGTGTGGGCGACCACGGCGGCGTTGTTGATGAAGCAGTAGCCCCCGAAAAAGTCTGGCCCCGCATGGTGGCCGGGCGGGCGCGTCAGCGCAAAGGCGCTGGGGGCACCGGCCAGCACGGCGTTCGCGGCTGCCAGCGCGCAAGCGGCCCCGGCCTGGGCGGCAGCCCAGGTGCCAGCCGTGAGTGGGCTGCCTGCGTCGAAGCTGTACAGGCCCATGCGGGCGGCAAAGTTGTCGGGCTCCACATCGGCCCGAAAGCCTCGCACCGGCCACACGCTGGGCAAGGCATCCTGGCTGGCGTGCGCGGGGTTCAGGGCCACCCACTGGCTCCACGCGCTTTCAATGAACGACAGGTAGCGCGGCTGGTGCACGGCGGCCAAGGCCTCGGCAAGCCCGCTGGCGGCAAGCGCAGCAGCATCGAGCGCGGGCGCGGTGATGGGGCCCAACTGATGGCGTTGAAGCTCTGCCAGCACAAAGTCCACCCGGCTGGGCACCTCGTGGCAGGGCACCAACTGGCCCCGGAACATTTCAAACTGACCCGCGTGTTGGGCGTGCAGGGGGTTGTGGAAGGTTTGCATGGGTGGGCGGGCGCTATCAGCCAAGGTCGGTGAAGGCCTGCAGCGGGCTCAGCGGCGGGAACTGGCCCGCGCGTTTGGCCTGCATGGCAGTGATCGACTCGCGCACATGGTCGTTGCTCCAGATGGTGCCTTGCAGCCAGCCCATTTGCTGCAGGCTGTCGGCCACCGAGTGGTCGCGGGCGTAGTGCAGGGCCTGCTTGGTGCCCCAGATGGCCACCGGTGGCTTGCTGGCAATCTCGCGGGCGCAGGCCAAGGCGGCTGCCAATGCGGCCTCGGGCGTGTCGAGCACGGCGTTGACCAAGCCGTATGCCAGTGCCTGGCTCGCGGGCAGGCGGCGGCCGGTGTACGCCATCTCTTTGGCCACGGCAAACGGCACCAGTTTGGGCAGGCGCTGCAGCGTGCCCACATCGGCCACCATGCCGATGTTGATTTCCTGCACGCAAAAGAAGGCGTCGGCACTGGCGTAGCGCAGGCAGCCGGCGGTGACCATGTCCACCGCGCCACCGATGCAACCACCCTGAATGGCCACCACCACGGGCATGCGCAGGTTGTCCAGCCGGGTGAAGGTGGCCTGCATGCCAGCCAGCAGATCTGAAATGGCGGCCCGGCCTTCGGGGCTTTGGTCGTCCATTTGCACGGCACCGGCAAACGTTTCAAGCGCCATGCCCGCCGAGAAGTGTTTGCCGGTGCTGGAGATCACCAGCACCCGTGCCGTGCCCGCCTGGTGCAGGGCGGCCAGCACACCGTCCAGCTCGCGCCAGAAGGTGGGGTCCATGGTGTTGAGCCGCTCAGGGCGGTTGAGCACCAGGTGGGCGATGTGGTCGGTTTCGGTGAGGCTGAAGCAGGTGAGGGTGGTCATGCGGGGCTCCGGTGAATCAACCCCGCATTGTGGGATTTGCGCTGGCACGGTGCTGTCTCCGGCGTGCAGAGCGGGTCAACGCCCGCCATTGCGCCGCTGCTCCCGCAGCATGAACAGGTAGAGGCTTTCCACCTTGTCGCGGGCCCAAGGTGTCTGGCGCAGCAGCTTCAGGCACGACTTGACGCTGGGGTCTTTTTCAAAGCAGCGCAGCGGTATGCGCTGCGCCAGGCCGGGCCAGCCGTAGTGGGCGTGCAGCGCGGTGACGATGGCTTCGAGCGTGAGGCCGTGCAGCGGGTTGTTGGCCTGCTTTTTGGGCGCAGCGGGTTGTGGCTCGGCGCTGGGTGCGTTGTCGGGTGGGGTGTCGGACATGCTGGGGGGTTAAAAAAGAAGAGCTGTCTGTGCAATACCATCAAGCGCTGGGTGCACTTTTGGCTTGTTTTTTGGGGGCTGAGTGACGTCGGGCAAGGGTTGGCCGTTGGCCCCGAGTTTGCACAGGTTGCCCACGCGCACGCCGAGCAGGCGGATGGGTCTTTGCAGTGGAGCGCGTTTCAGGGCTTGGCCTGCTGCTTGGCGCAGCTCGTTGGCGTTGGCCACCGGGGCGGGCAGGCTGTGGTCGCGGGTGGTGATTTTGAAGTCTGCGTATCGCAGCTTGATGCCCACGGTGCGCCCCGCGTAGCCCTTGCGTGCCAGGTCGGCGGCCACCTGCTCGCACAGGCGCGTGAAGATGGCGCCCAGTTCGGCGCGGTCGCGAACGGCGTGCAGGTCTCGCTCGAAGGTGGTTTCGCGGCTGATGCTGACGGGTTCGCTCTCGGTCACCAGCGGGCGGTCGTCGCGCCCCCAGGCCGCGTCGTGCAACCAGCTACCGTGGGTGGGGCCGAAGTGGTCCCGCAGCCAGGTGGGGTCGCGCGCAGCCAGTTCGCCTATGGTGTGGATGCCGTGAGTTGCCAGCTTGGCGTCGGCCTTGGGGCCAATGCCGTTGATTTTGCGCACAGGCAGGGGCCAGATGAGGGGTTGCAGGTCGGCCTCGTGCACCACGGCAATGCCGTTGGGCTTGTGAAATTCACTGGCCATTTTGGCTAGCAGCTTGTTGGGTGCCACGCCCACCGAGCACGTCAGACCGGTGGCCTCAAAAATGCTTTTTTGAATGAGCCGCGCCAACACGCGCCCGCCTTCGCGCTGGCCGCCGGGCACGGCTGTGAAGTCGATATACACCTCGTCCACGCCCCGGTCTTCCATGACGGGGGCGATGTCGGTGATGACGGCCTTGAACGCGCGGGAAAAGCGGCGGTATTCGTCAAAGTCCACCGGCAGCAGGATGGCGTCGGGGCATAGTTTGGCGGCTTTCATCAGGCCCATGGCCGAGCCCACGCCAAACTGCCGCGCGGCGTAGGTGGCAGTGGTGATGACACCGCGCCCGGTGTAGCCGCGCAGGCGCGGGAACACATCGAGCGGAATGTGGCGCAGTCGCAGGGCTGGGTCGAGCACAGCAGGGTCGTCGGGGTTGGGTGGTTCTTCGGGCCGCCAGCGTCCCATGACGTCGTCGTCGCGCCGCCTCGATCCGCCAATGACCACAGGCAGGCCTTTGAGCTGTGGGTAACGCAGCAGCTCCACAGACGCATAGAAAGCATCCATGTCGAGGTGGGCCACGCGCCTGGGTTTGGCGTCAGGCGCTGGCTGGTCATGGGCGGTGGGTGCGTTCACGGTTGGCCACCAAGGCGGCAAACGTGGCTGGCAACTGGCTGAGCAGGGTGTCGCCGAGTTTGACAATCCAAAGGGCGCGGGCGGCAGTGGCGTGTGGCAAGGGTGTGGCAGGCAAGGTCAGTTTTTGGATTTGGGCGGTGTCAGCAGCCAGGCTTGCGCATCGTCAGGCAAATACAGACAGCAGTCAGCCAGAGGGGCGGGCAGTTTGCCAGCTTGGTCAAGCACGCGCAGGCGGGCGGCGTCTTGGGCCACGCCCAGCAGTTCGCTGGCCTCGGGCCAGTGTGTGAACGCCAGGGGATCTACTTGGGCGGTGATGGCACCCACCACGTTATCGGGCAGTTCCCAGCGGGCTGCCACCCGGTGCGACAGTATGGCCATCGCGTGCGCCATGTCTTGTGCTGCGTGGTTGTCGCTGGCATGGGTGTTGGCCTCGCCCACAGGCAAGCTGCGAGGGCCGAGGCCGTGCGGGTCAGGGCGGGCCAGGTGGGCCACGCGGTCGGCCATGCGCAGGGCCACGAGGTGGCCCACTTGCAGCGCGAGCCCAGACAAGAAAGCCTCGAAAGCGTCTACCCCCCTCGCCGGGGCCAGTGCCTGGCTGCATTCGGCGCAAGCTTCGCCCAGCGACCACACCTTGGGTGCGCCTGCTCGTATCAGCGGGCCTGAATCGTCGCCCAGCACGGGACGAAATGCCACCCTGGCGATCAACATGCGCAGGCCGTGGCTGCCCAGGAGGCGCACGGCTTCTGCCGTTTGCGTGACAGTGGTGGTGCGCTGATGCAGGGCACTGTTGGCTTCTTTCAAGGCCTCGGCCACCAGCACAACGTCCTGTTCGATGAGTTGGGCCAGGTCTTGGGCAGAGCTGTGTTCGTCGCGCAGGCTTTTGAGCAGGCCGGGCAAGACGCTGGGCACGCGCGGCACCCAGTCGGCGGCGCGCGTGGCGTCAAGGCTCATGCGCTCGACAGCGTCGACCAAACCTCCCAATGACAGAGTGGGCCCACCCACAGTGCCCAGGCTGAACACCCAACGCATAGCGGCGGTTTGTACGTTGAACTCGTGGTTGCTGATGGTGCCAGGCCCCCAATCGGTGGTTGTTGGGCCTTTTTGCTCCGAGATGGTCGAGACGGGTGCTGTGACATCGGGCAACGCGGCAGATGCAGGAGACGCTGCAGAGGCAGTGGGGGCAGGTGGGGAACCTACCCATTTTTGAAACCAGTTGAACATAGGTGTACGGCTTCAGGGTTGGAGTGTGGCGCTCCAGCGGTCATCCCATGGCACCGGGCCTTGGCCGAGGTGCTGGAGTTGGCGGCGGTCGCGTTTGGTGGGGCGGCCCTGGGGTTGGGCGTGAGCGGGTTCGGGGGCCAGGCGGCGTTGCTCAGCGGCACGTTCGCGTTCTGCCAGGCTGTCGGGTGTTTCAGCGTACATAGCCTGGGCCACGGGCGCTGGACCACGCACCGCGCTGATGGCCAGCACCTGCACCGTGCGCACCACGGGCCCTGCGCGCATGCGAACGGTGTCTCCTGGCTTGACCTCGCGCGAGGGCTTGGCCTCCTGGCCGTTGACTTGTACGCGGCCTTTGTTGATTTCGTCCGTGGCCAGCGAGCGCGTTTTGTAGAACCGTGCGGCCCACAGCCATTTGTCGATGCGCAGTTTGTCCATG
>JAIFMP010000123.1 GCA_020048405.1 Hydrogenophaga sp. | reverse complement strand
ATTTCCCCGCTTTACAAACAGGTTCAGGTACTGGCCCTGCCCGACGGCGAGCAGTACAAAGACGGTGCCACCCTCAATTTGATTTACGACCAACTGCTGGGCAGCACGGCCGACCGCAAAACGGTTCTGTACGCCCTGGGCGGCGGTGTGGTGGGCGACATGACCGGCTTTGCCGCCGCCTGCTACATGCGCGGTGTGCCGTTTGTGCAGGTGCCCACCACCCTGCTGGCGCAGGTTGACAGCAGTGTGGGTGGCAAAACCGCCATCAACCACCCGCTGGGCAAAAACATGATTGGCGCGTTCTACCAGCCGCAGCTGGTGGTGGCCGACCTCGACACGCTCAACACCTTGACCGAGCGCGAACTGAGCGCGGGCCTGGCCGAAATCATCAAATACGGCCCCATTGCCGACATGGCGTTTTTCGACTGGATCGAAGCGAACATCCAAGGCCTGCGCGCCCGCGACCCCGCCCTGCTGGCCACCGCCGTGCGCCGCAGCTGCGAAATCAAAGCCTGGGTGGTGGCGCAGGATGAAAAAGAAGGTGGCCTGCGCGCCATTTCGGCCACGCCATTGAGGCTGGGCTGGGCTACGGCGAATGGCTGCACGGCGAGGGCGTGGGCTGCGGCATGGTGATGGCCGCCCACCTCAGCCAGCGCCTGGGCCATGTGGACGAGGCCTTTGTGGTACGCCTCACCCGCCTGGTGCAAGCCGCCGGCCTGCCCACTGTCGGCCCCGACCTGGGCGCTGACCGCTATTTGCAACTGATGCGCGGCGACAAAAAGAGCGAGGGTGGCGACATCAAGTTCGTGTTGATTGGCGATGCGCCGTTGGCTGCGGGCGGCAAGGGGCCGGGGGTGCCGTGCATGAAGGGCGCGCCTGAACCTGTGGTGCGTGAGGTGTTGGCGGCGTGTGTGCGCTGATTTTTGTATAGCTGTTGGTGCTTGATAGGTAAGCGCTAGAGGTCATTTTTATTAAAAACAGTGGGGGTGATCTTGGCGATACCTGATTTCCAGACATTGATGTTGCCGCTTTTGCAGGCTGTCAAAGACGGTCGCGATTACACGCTGAAGGCACTGGAAAGCCAGGTGGGTGGTCTGTTTTTCTTGACCGAAGAGGAAATGCGGGTGCTACTGCCCAGCGGCGGAGCACCACTGTTCTACAACCGCTTGGCTTGGGCAAAGACACACCTCAAAAAAGCAGGGTTGATTGCCCAATCCAAGCGAGGCGTTTTTCACATCACAGCTGTCGGCAAAGATTTGTTGCAGAGCCCGCCCAGCCGTATCGATATGGCTTTCTTGCAGCGTTATGTCGGCTACGCCCGCGCACCCAGCGCCGCTTTAGAAAGTCCCGTGGAGGCTGTCCGCCTGAGTTCTTCGAACGTCTGGTGGTTCGCCTGTTGATTCAGATGGGCTATGGCGGCAGCAAAGCCGAAGCGGGCAGGGCGGTAGGCAAATCTCGCGATGGTGGCATCGACGGCATCATCAACGAGGACCGCCTGGGTCTGGACGCTATCTACCTTCAGGCCAAAAGGTGGGAAGGTGTGGTGGGCCGTCCTGAAATCATGAAGTTCGTGGGGGCGCTGGCTGGTCAACGCGCCACAAAAGGCGTGTTCATCACCACGTCTTGGTTCACGCAAGAGGCCAAAGACTACGCCGCCAGCAGCCAATACAAGGTGGTGTTTATCGACGGTGCGCGGTTGTCGGATTTGATGATTGAGCACAACCTGGGCGTGTCGGTGGTGGCGAGCTACCACCTCAAGCGCATCGACTCAGACTTCTTTGCTGATGAGTGAACGGCGAGCCAGGGCAGCCACGTTCTTTTGTGATAAACGTCTAAAATGTACAAAACATCCATTTTTAAGGCTGAGTGATGCAGACATTTACCGCCAGTGAAGCCAAGCAAAGCTTCGCATCCGTGTTGCAAACCTGCGTGTTGGAGCCGGTGGTCATTCGTCGGCAGAAGCAAGACGTGGCGGTGGTGATGTCCATGCAGGAATATGAGCGACTCACGCGCCTGAACGTGTCCGAGTTCCAGCGCTTTTGCGATCAGGTGGGCGATCGTGCTGCCCAAGCCGGGCTGACCGAGGACCAACTCGCAGCCTTGTTGCAAGATGACTGAGCAACCCCAGTGGGTGATTGATACCAACCTGTTGATCAGCCGTTTGCTCGCGCCACGTGGCGTGGCTGCCCAAGCGGTGGACTGCGCCCTCCGCGAGGGTGTGCTGCTGGTGTCAGATGCCACGCTTGCCGAGTTGGTGGAGGTGCTTTGGCGGCCCAAGTTTGACCGTTACCTGACCCGTGAGGAGCGGCAGCGTTTTCTGACGCTGTTGGCCGGGGTGACACGACGAGTCCACATCACCCGCCAATTCGATGTGTGCCGCGACCCCCGCGACAACAAATTCTTGGATGTGGCGTTCAATGGCCAAGCCAACGCACTGGTCACCGGTGACCAAGATTTGCTGGTGCTGGGTGAGTTCCATGGCTTGCCCATCGTCACTGCCGCCGATTTTTTGAACCTGTGAGCACGTCACTCCTCCCACGCCATGACTGAAACCTGGTACGACCGCCACGTGTTGCCCTGGCTCATCGACTGGGCTTGTGGCGTGCCCATGTTCACGCGGCAGCGCGCGCGGCTCATTCCGCAGGCGCATGGGCGTGTGCTGGAAGTGGGGCTGGGCACCGGGCGCAACCTGCCGCACTACGACGCGGCGCGTGTGCAACAGGTGGTGGGCGTGGACCCTGCCCTGCGCATGCACCGGCTGGCGGCGCGACGCGTGAAAGCCAGCGGCCTGAACGTGGAACTGATGGGCCTGTCGGCCGAAAAGTTGCCCGCCACCGATGCCAGTTTTGACACCGTGGTCAGCACCTACACCCTGTGCAGCATCCCCGACCCGGTGGCCGCGCTGCGCGAAATGCGCCGGGTGTTGAAGCCCGGCGGCAAACTGCTGTTTTCTGAGCACGGGCGCGCGCCCGACCCTGGCGTGGCCCGCTGGCAAACACGCCTGCAGCCGTACTGGAAGCCCCTGGCCGGGGGCTGTCACCTGGACCGCGACATTCCTGCCCTGCTGGCCGAGGCCGGTTTTGCCAGCGATGTGCAGGCCCGCTACCTGTGGGGCCCGCGCGTGGTGTCTTTTCATTACTGGGGCGAGGCGGTGGCGACATGAACCACACCCTCCATTCCCTGGCCAGCGATCCGGCCCACACGCGGGGCCGCCGCTTTGCCGAGCCGCCCGCACCCACACGCAGCGACTTTCAGCGCGATCGCGACCGCATCGTGCACAGCACCGCGTTTCGCCGTCTGGTCTATAAAACCCAGGTGTTTCTGAACCACGAGGGTGACCTGTTCCGCACACGGCTGACCCACAGCCTGGAGGTGGCGCAACTCGGGCGCAGCATTGCCCGCACGCTGCAACTGAACGAAGACCTGGTGGAGGCCATCGCCCTGGCGCACGACCTGGGCCACACACCGTTTGGTCACGCGGGACAGGACGCACTCAACGCTTGCATGGCGGGGCACGGCGGCTTTGAGCACAACCTGCAAAGCCTGCGCGTGGTGGACGTGTTGGAAGAGCGCTACCCGTCGTTCGATGGGCTGAACCTGTGTTTTGAAACCCGCGCAGGCATCCTGAAGCACTGCAGCCGAACCAACGCCGAGGCACTGGACGCAGCCGAACCCTGCGGTGTGGCCCGCCGGTTTCTGGACGGCCACGCCCCATCTATGGAGGCCCAGTTGTGCAACCTGGCCGACGAGATTGCCTACAACGCCCACGACGTGGACGACGGTGTGCGCTCGGGCCTCATCACGCTTGAGCAGGTGGCCAGCGTGCCGCTGTTTGACCGCTTCATGCGCCAGGCACTGACCGCACACCCCACGCTGAGAGGGCGGCGACTGCTGTTCGAGTCCATCCGCCTGATGCTGAGCGCACAGGTGTACGACGTGATCGCAGCCACCCAGGCAACCATCACCCAGTCGGGGGCGCAAACCCCGGAAGAGGCCGCGCACTTTGGGCCGATGGTGCGGTTTTCGGCCGACATGCGGGCCGAGTCCACCGCGCTCAAGCGCTTTTTGTTCCAGAACCTGTACCGTCACCCGCAAGTGGAAGCCACCATGGACCGCGCCCGCACCGTGGTGACTGACCTGTTTGCGCTGTATGTGGCTGAGCCACCTGCCCAACTGGCACCGCGCCCGGGCGACAGCCCCCAGCGTGCGGTGGCCGACTACATTGCGGGCATGACCGACCGGTTTGCCGTGTCGGCGCACCGGCAATTGACCGGGCAGACACTGTTCGACTGAATCAACCCTTCATATCTGTTCGCTCATGAGTTTTTTGCAGCAACTCAAACAAGAAGCCCAGCGGGTACAAAGCCAGCAAGGCACGGCGGTGCAAAACCTGGAGCGCAGCTCCGAGTCCACAGAGACGGCGTGCAGCACTGTGTGGCAATACCTGGCCGACCTGGTGGCGCAACTCAACGTCATACAGCCGCAGGCACGGGCTCTCAGCCTGGATGGCAAAACACCGTGGCCCGCCATGAAACTCGTGGACTTTCGGTTCGATGCCCGCAAGAAAGACCTTCGGGGCAGGGAAGTGACGCATCACATGGGCCTGGTGTGGCGGCTGGTCCCACAGACGCCGACAGGCGATCGCGGGCGCGTGACCGTGAACTTCCCGCCCGATCTCGAGCGTGTGGAAGCGCGCTTGCGCGCAGGGCAGATCACTCATGAGCGCCTGGAGCAGCGTCATCCCGACAGCAACAAGCTCCTGGCCTACGTGTTCGAGCACGACTTTGCTGCCAGAGGCGGAGTGACCTTCACGCCTGAGCACGACGAGGGCGTGTTGCATTGGCGTTTGTCGGGTGTGACCGGGCTGGATGTGCAAATGCTGGCCGTGCCCGCTGACAGCGTGAACACCGCCCGTCTGGACGACTTGGCCAAAGCCATCGTCGGCCAGCCCAGCAGCTGGGGCTGAGCCGTGGCCCGCCTGCCGCGCTTGAGTCTGCCGGGGCAGTTGCACCATGTGCTGCTGCGCGGCACCGGCGGACAGCAGGTGTGCACCGATGACGAAGACCGTCAACTGTTGAAGGCATTGCTGGCCCAACATGCACCCACACACGGGCTGGAGCTGCACGCTTGGGCCCTCATGCCTGACCACATTCACCTGTTGCTCACGCCCCGGCCGGTGGAGCATGCGGGCGATGCGGCTGCCGATGCGCCGGGCCTCAGCGCGTTCATGCAGGCTGTGGGGCGGGCATATGTGCTGGCGTTCAACCGTCGGCACGGACGCCGGGGTGGGCTGTGGGAGGGGCGCTATCGGTCCACGGTGCTGGAGGTCGAGCCGTGGCTGCTGCGTGCCATGGTGTGGATGGACACACATCCCCAGCGAAGCGGGTACGTGGCGCAAGGGGCAGCGCTGGCACACCCGTGGGTGAGTGCGGCGCACTACCTGGGGCAGGTACACGACAAGTCGCTGACCGTGCCAGCAGCCTACTGGGCACTGGCCAACACCCCATTTGCCCGTGAGGCGGCGTACCGCACCTTGTTGGAGCATGGAAGTGCACCGAGTCACGCAGCTGCGTTGACCGAGGCTTCGCTCAAGGGCTGGGTGTTGGGCCGTGCCGATTTTGTGGCGGGCTTGCAGCTGAACACCGGACGCCGCTTGCACAAAGCCCACCCGGGCCGTCCCGCTGGCTCAGGGCGCGTGGAATCTTGAAGTTTTATGAATGATATTGGCTACTGGCGCTTGCATTGTTTAGACTTGTAGCTACTTTTTATAATATGTCCCTATTTATTTGCCGATAAAAACTGTAGGGATTTAAATAGGTTCTGACCCTATTTAAAGTGCTTGGCACAGTTGCTGCATTGCAATATCCTCTTGAATCTTCCGTTTTCCTGCGATTCCCCCGCGAACCATTTTGAGGAGTTTGGCGTGACCAACCCCAGCGACATCCAGCACATGCAACAGCACGGCCTGTACGACCCCGCCAACGAACACGACGCCTGTGGCGTGGGCTTTGTGGCCCACATCAAGGGTGAGAAGTCCCACGCCATCGTTGGCCAGGCCCTCAAGATCCTGGAAAACCTCGACCACCGGGGTGCAGTGGGTGCCGATGCCCTGATGGGTGACGGCGCGGGCATCCTGATCCAGCTGCCCGACGCGTTGTACCGCGACGAAATGGCCAAGCAGGGCGTGGCTCTGCCACCCGCCGGTGAATACGGTGTGGGCATGATCTTTTTGCCCAAAGAGCACGCTTCCCGCCTGGCCTGCGAGCAGGAAATGGAGCGCGCCATCAAGGCCGAAGGCCAAGTGCTGTTGGGCTGGCGCGATGTGCCCGTGAACGCCGACATGCCCATGTCGCCCCGTGTGCGCGCCAAAGAACCCATCATCCGCCAGGTGTTTGTGGGCCGCGGCAATGACGTGATCGTGCAGGACGCGCTGGAGCGCAAGCTGTACGTCATCCGGAAAAAGGCCAGCAAGGCCATCTCCAAGCTGGGTCTGACGCACAGCAAAGAGTATTACGTGCCCAGCATGAGCAGCCGCACCATCATTTACAAGGGTCTGCTGCTGGCCGACCAGGTGGGCACCTACTACCACGACCTGACCGACGGGCGTTGCACCTCGGCCTTGGGGCTGGTGCACCAGCGTTTCTCCACCAACACCTTCCCCGAGTGGCCGTTGGCCCACCCGTACCGTTACGTGGCGCACAACGGTGAAATCAACACCGTCAAGGGCAACTACAACTGGATGAAGGCGCGCGAAGGCGTGATGTCGTCGCCTGTGTTGGGTGATGACCTGAAAAAGCTTTACCCCATCAGCTTCCCCGACCAATCCGACACCGCCACCTTCGACAACTGCCTGGAATTGCTGACCATGTCCGGCTACCCGCTGGCACAGGCCGTGATGATGATGATTCCCGAGCCCTGGGAACAGCACACCATGATGGACGAGCGCCGCAAAGCGTTTTACGAATACCACGCCGCCATGATGGAGCCCTGGGATGGTCCTGCGTCCATCGTGTTCACCGACGGTCGCCAGATTGGTGCCACGCTCGACCGCAACGGCCTGCGCCCCTCGCGCTACTGCATCACCGACGACGACATGGTCATCATGGGCTCCGAGGCAGGTGTGTTGCCCATCCCCGAAAGCAAAATCGTCAGCAAGTGGCGTTTGCAGCCCGGCAAGATGTTCCTGATCGACCTGGAACAGGGCCGCATGATCAACGACGAGGAGCTCAAAGCCAACCTCGCCAACAGCAAGCCCTACAAGCAGTGGATCGACAACCTGCGCATCCGCCTGGACGACGTGCAAGGGCCTGCTGCGCCCGAGGCGCCTGCCGCCACCGCATCACTGCTGGACCTGCAACAGGCCTTCGGCACCACTCAGGAAGACATCAAGTTCCTGCTGGCCCCCATGGCTCAGGCGGGTGAAGAAGCCATTGGCTCCATGGGCAACGACAGCCCGCTGGCTGTGCTGTCCAGCAAGAACAAACCGCTGTACAGCTACTTCAAGCAGTTGTTTGCGCAGGTGACCAACCCGCCCATCGACCCCATCCGCGAAGCGATCGTGATGAGTCTGGTGAGCTTCATCGGGCCCAAGCCGAACCTGCTGGACATCAACCAGGTCAACCCGCCCATGCGCCTGGAGGTCAGCCAGCCCGTGCTGGACTTTGCCGACATGGCCAAGCTGCGCAACATCGAGCAGTCGACCCAGGGCAAATTCAAGAGCAGCACGCTCGACATCACCTACCCCGTGTTGTGGGGCCGTGAGGGTGTCGAGGCCAAGCTGGCTTCACTGTGCGCCGAGGCGGTCGATGCCATCAAGGGTGGCAAAAACATCCTCATCATCAGCGACCGCGGTGTGAGCGCCACGCAAGTGGCCATTCCCGCGCTGCTGGCACTGTCTGCCATCCACCAGCATCTGGTGCGCGCCGGTCTGCGCACGGCTGTGGGCCTGGTGGTGGAAACCGGCACCGCACGCGAAGTGCACCACTTCGCGGTGCTGGCCGGTTACGGCGCTGAAGCCGTTCACCCCTACCTGGCCATGGAAACGCTGGTGGACCTGCACAAGGAACTGCCCGGCGACTTGAGCGCCGACAAGGCCATCTACAACTACATCAAGGCGGTGGGCAAGGGCCTGTCCAAGATCATGTCCAAGATGGGCGTGAGCACCTACATGAGCTACTGTGGTGCGCAGTTGTTCGAAGCCATTGGCATCAACAGCGCCACCATCGACAAGTACTTCACCCGCACCCCGAGCAAGGTGGAGGGGATTGGTGTGTTCGAGCTGGCTGAAGAAGCCCTGCGCATGCACAAGGCCGCCTTTGGCGACGACCCAGTGCTGGCCACCATGCTCGACGCGGGCGGTGAATACGCTTGGCGTGCGCGCGGTGAAGAGCACATGTGGACGCCCGATGCCATTGCCAAGTTGCAGCACAGCACCCGTGCCAACAACTTCAGCACGTACAAGGAATACGCACAGATCATCAACGACCAGAACCGCCGCCACATGACGCTGCGCGGCCTGTTCGAGTTCAAGGTGGACCCGGCCAAGGCCATTCCGCTGGATGAGGTCGAGCCCGCCAAGGAGATCGTCAAGCGTTTCGCCACGGGTGCCATGTCGCTGGGTTCCATTTCCACCGAGGCCCACGCCACGCTGGCCATTGCCATGAACCGCATCGGTGGCAAGAGCAACACCGGTGAAGGTGGTGAGGACGCGGCGCGTTACCGCAACGAGTTGAAGGGCATCCCGATCAAGAAGGGTGAAACCCTGGCCTCCGTCATTGGCAAGGATGTGGTCGAGGTTGACCTGCCCCTGGAAGACGGCGACAGCTTGCGCTCCAAAATCAAACAGGTGGCCTCTGGCCGCTTCGGTGTGACCGCTGAATACCTGTCCAGCGCCGACCAGATCCAAAGGCGGTCAGTTGCCCGGCGGCAAGGTCAGCAACTACATCGGCAAGCTGCGCCACAGCGTGCCTGGTGTGGGCCTGATTTCTCCCCCGCCTCACCACGACATCTACTCCATCGAGGACTTGGCCCAGCTCATCCACGACCTGAAGAATGTGGCACCGCACTCTGACATCTCCGTCAAGCTGGTGTCTGAAATCGGCGTGGGCACCATCGCGGCAGGTGTGGCCAAGTGCAAGGCCGACCACGTGGTGATCGCGGGGCACGACGGCGGTACGGGTGCGTCGCCCTGGTCGTCCATCAAGCATTGCGGCTCGCCTTGGGAAATCGGCCTGGCCGAAACCCAGCAGACGCTCGTGCTCAACGGCCTTCGCAGCCGCATCCGCGTGCAGACCGATGGCCAGATGAAAACCGGCCGCGACGTGGTGGTGGGTGCCCTGCTGGGTGCCGACGAATTCGGCTTTGCCACCGCGCCGCTGGTGGTGGAAGGCTGCATCATGATGCGCAAGTGCCACCTGAACACCTGCCCGGTGGGCGTGGCCACGCAAGACCCCGAACTGCGCAAGAAATTCGGTGGCAAGCCCGAACACGTGGTGAACTACTTCTTCTTCATCGCAGAAGAAGCACGCCAGATCATGGCGCAGCTGGGCATCCGCAAGTTCGACGACCTGATCGGTCGCGCCGACCTGCTGGACATCAAGCAGGGTCTGGAGCACTGGAAGGCACAGGGCCTGGATTTCAGCCGCCTGTTCGCCATGCCAGCTGTGGCCGAAGGTGGCCGCCACCACACATTGACCCAGGACCATGGCCTGGAAAAAGCACTCGACAACGTGCTGATTGCCAAGAGCCAGCCCGCCATCCAGAAAGGCGAGAAGGTGCAATTCATGGAGGTGGCGCGCAACGTCAACCGTTCCGTGGGCGCCATGCTGTCGGGCGCAGTGACCAAGGTGCATCCAGAGGGGCTGCCCGACGACACCATCCGCATCCAGCTCGAAGGCACGGGTGGTCAGTCGTTTGGTGCGTTCCTGGCCAAGGGCATCACCCTGTACCTGATCGGCGAGGCCAACGACTACACGGGCAAGGGTCTGTCGGGCGGCCGCATCGTCGTGCGACCCAGCCTGGACTTCCGGGGCGTGGCCACGCAGAACATCATCGTGGGCAACACCGTGATGTACGGTGCCACGTCCGGCGAAGCCTATTTCAGCGGGGTGGGTGGCGAGCGCTTTGCCGTGCGCCTCTCAGGAGCCACGGCAGTCGTTGAAGGCACAGGTGACCACGGTTGCGAATACATGACTGGCGGCACAGTCGCGGTGCTGGGCAAAACCGGCCGCAACTTTGCGGCGGGCATGAGCGGCGGCGTGGCGTACGTGTACGACGAAGATGGCCTGTTTGCCAAGCGCTGCAACACCTCGATGGTGTCCATGGAGAAGGTGTTGCCCGCTGCCGAGCAGGCCCCGGAAACCTGGCACCGCGACCAGGCAGACGAGGCCCAGCTCAAGAAGCTGCTGGAAGACCACCACCGCTGGACCGGCAGCCGCCGCGCCCGCGACTTGCTGGACGACTGGGCCACTTCGCGCGGCAAGTTTGTCAAGGTGTTCCCCAATGAGTACAAACGTGCCTTGGGTGAAATGTATGCAAAAAAATCGGCTCCAGCGCTTGCTGAGCCTGCGAAGGCAGCTACCAAAAAAGCTGCTACAGCCAAGTAATCCCACCGACCGATCAAAGGAATCAGCACCATGGGAAAAGTCACCGGCTTCATGGAATACGAGCGCATCGAAGAGGGCTACAAGCCCGTTCCCGAGCGCCTGAAAAACTACAAAGAGTTCGTGGTGGGTCTGACCGATGCACAAGCCAAAGTGCAAGGCGCGCGCTGCATGGACTGCGGCACGCCGTTTTGCAACAACGGTTGCCCGGTCAACAACATCATTCCGGACTTCAACGACCTCGTGTACTCAGGTGACTGGAAAAACGCCATCACCGTGCTGCACAGCACCAACAACTTCCCCGAGTTCACGGGTCGCATTTGCCCTGCGCCCTGCGAGGCCGCCTGTGTGGTGAACGTGAACGGCGATGCGGTGGGCATCAAGTCCATTGAACACGCGATCATCGACAAAGCTTGGGAAAACGGCTGGGTCGTTCCCCAGCCCGCCAAAGTCAAAACCGGCAAAAAAGTGGCGGTGGTTGGCTCGGGTCCTGCAGGCTTTGCCGCTGCGCAGCAACTGGCCCGCGCCGGTCACGACGTGACGGTGTTCGAGAAAAACAGTCGTCTGGGTGGCCTGCTGCGCTACGGGATCCCTGACTTCAAGTTTGAAAAGTCGCACATCGACCGCCGCGTGGCGCAGATGGAAGCCGAAGGCGTGGTGTTCAAAACTGGCGTGCTGGTGGGTTCCATGCCGGAAGGCACCAAGGTCACCAACGATGCCAAAACGGTCATCAGCGCCGAACAACTCAAGGCCGAATTTGACGCAGTGCTGCTGACGGGTGGCTCGGAGCAAAGTCGCGACCTGCCCGTGCCCGGGCGTGAGTTGGACGGCATTCACTTTGCGATGGAGTTCTTGCCCCAGCAGAACAAGGTCAATGCGGGTGACAAGCTCAAAGGCCAGCTGCGTGCCGATGGCAAACACGTCATCGTCATCGGCGGAGGCGACACCGGCTCCGACTGTGTGGGCACCAGCACCCGCCACGGCGCGGCCAGCGTCACGCAGTTCGAGGTGATGCCCCAGCCCCCCGAGCACGAAAACAAACCCCTGGTGTGGCCTTACTGGCCACTGAAGCTGCGCACCAGCTCCAGCCACGACGAGAGTGCGGAACAAGGCATCCTGAAGCGCGAGTTCGCCATTTCCACCAAGGCCTTCACCGGCAAAAACGGCAAGATCACCGGTCTGACCACGGTCCACGTCGAAATGAAAGACGGCAAGCTGGTGGAGATCGCTGGTACCGAAAAAGAATACAAGGCCGACCTCGTTCTGCTGGCCATGGGCTTTGTGAACCCCGTTGCCACTGTGCTCGATGCCTTCGGTATCGACAAGGACGCCCGTGGCAATGCGAAGGCCACCGACGCGTTCACTGGCGGCTATGCCACCAACGTGGACAAGGTGTTTGCCGCCGGTGACATGCGCAGGGGCCAGAGCCTCGTGGTCTGGGCCATCCGTGAGGGCCGCCAGGCCGCACGTTCCGTGGATGAGTACCTGATGGGTTTCTCTGACCTGCCACGTTGATACAAAGTGAAACAAGGGGTTTCGGGTAAACCCTTTATCATCCACAGCCCGCCAAGCGCCGACCTTCGCGTCGGCGTTTTTCTTTGCCCCGCATCACATGTTGTCCCCCGTACGCACCGATCTGGTTGAATTTGTCGACGTTTCCTTCTCCTATGGCGAAGGAGAGCGGCGCATTCTCGACCGGGTGAGTTTTTCGGTGCCCCGGGGGCAGGTGGTGGCACTCATGGGTGCATCGGGCGGTGGCAAAACGACGGTGCTGCGCCTGGTGGGTGGGCAGCAGGTTGCCTCCGAGGGGCAGGTGCTGTTCGACGGAAAAAATGTCGGCCAACTGGACCGCGACGGCCTGCATACCGCCCGCCGTCGCATGGGCATGCTGTTTCAGTTTGGCGCCCTGTTCACCGACCTCAGTGTGTTTGACAACGTCGCGTTCCCCCTGCGGGAGCACACCAGCCTGTCCGAAGACATGGTGCGCGACATCGTGCTGATGAAGCTCAATGCTGTGGGCCTGCGTGGCGCTCGGGACCTGATGCCCAGTGAAGTGTCCGGTGGCATGGCCCGCCGCGTGGCCTTGGCCCGCGCCATCGCGCTGGACCCCGAACTCATCATGTACGACGAGCCTTTTGCAGGCCTCGACCCCATTTCGCTCGGCACGGCGGCCCAGCTCATCAGGCGCCTGAACGACGCGCTGGGCATGACGAGCATCATCGTGTCGCACGACCTGGAAGAAACCTTCCGCATCGCCGATCAGGTCATCATCCTGGCCAACGGTTGCATTGCCGCCCAAGGCACGCCCGATGAGGTTCGCCATTCCACCGATCCGCTGGTGCAACAGTTCGTCAATGGCGCGGCCGAAGGGCCGGTGCATTTTCATTACCCTGGCCCCACGGTGGCCGACGACTTTGGTCCCGGCGCCGGACGTGGAGGCCGCGCATGACCCTGGCCACCATCGGCAGCGGCGTGCGCGCCAAATTGCAAGACTTGGGCGGTGCAGCCCGCCTGTTTCTGCGCCTGGTACAGCTCAGCCCTGTCGCGCTCGCGCGCTTCGGGCTGGTGCGTGACCAGTTGTTTTTCCTGGGCAACCTGTCGCTGGCCATCATTGCCGTGTCGGGGCTGTTTGTGGGCTTTGTGTTGGGTTTGCAGGGCTACTACACACTGCAGCGCTACGGCTCGTCAGAGGCCCTGGGCCTTTTGGTGGCACTCAGTCTCGTGCGCGAACTGGGGCCGGTGGTCACGGCTTTGCTGTTTGCCGGGCGCGCGGGCACGGCACTCACCGCTGAAATCGGGCTGATGAAAGCGGGGGAACAACTGGCCGCCATGGAAATGATGGCCGTCGACCCCGTGCGCCGTGTGTTGGCTCCCCGTTTCTGGGGTGGGCTCATCGCCATGCCGCTGCTGGCGGCCGTGTTCAGCGCGGTGGGCATCATCGGGGGCTGGCTGGTGGGCGTGGTGATGATCGGGGTGGATGAAGGTTCGTTCTGGAGCCAGATGCAGGGCGGCGTCGATGTCTGGCTGGATGTGGGCAATGGCGTCATCAAAAGCATGGTGTTTGGTGTGGCGGTGACCTTTGTGGCGCTGTACCAGGGCTATGTGGCGCATCCCACGCCCGAGGGTGTGTCTCGCGCCACCACACGCACGGTGGTCATGGCGTCGCTGTTGGTGCTGGGCCTGGACTTCCTGCTCACGGCGATGATGTTCAGCATCTGATGCTAAAAATTCAATAGCTAAATATGTATATCAGTAAAGCGGTAAGCCATGAAAAAGTCTAAAAATGATGTGTGGGTAGGTCTGTTCGTGGTGCTTGGGGCCGTGGCGTTGTTGTTCCTGGCGCTTAAATCGGCCAACCTGCTGCAGCTCAATTTTGAAAACAGCTACCGCGTGGTGGCCCGCTTCGACAACATCGGTGGCCTGAAGCCCCGTGCTGCTGTGAAAAGCGCCGGGGTGGTGGTGGGGCGTGTGGCGTCCATCACGTTTGATGACAAAACCTTCCAGGCCAACGTGGCCCTGGACCTCGAAGCCCGCTACGCTTTTCCGAAAGACAGCTCGCTGAAAATCCTGACCAGTGGTTTGCTGGGGGAGCAATACATCGGCATCGAGCCCGGCGGAGACCTGAAAAACATGGCCGCTGGCGATGTGGTCACACAAACCCAGTCGGCCGTGGTGCTTGAGAACCTGATCAGCCAATTCTTGTTCAGCAAAGCGGCCGAGGGCGAGAAAAAAGAATGACGCCCGAGCAGGCCATCGTCCAGGGAGGACACCGACCATGACAACCCAGAACCGACACCGGCTGCGCCTGCCGGTGGTGCTCGCAACGATTGCACTGGCCTTGCTGACCGGTTGTGCAAGTGGCCCCACCCGCGACCCGCGCGACCCCATCGAGCCCTTCAACCGCGGCGTGTCAGAGTTCAACGACGTGGTCGACCGGGCCGTCTTGAAACCCGTGGCCACCGCCTACGCGGAGGTCACGCCAGACCCGGTGCGAACAGCGGTGGGCAACTTTTTCGGCAACTTGCGCGATGTCTGGACCGTGATCAACGCCACCGTGCAACTGCGGGCGGAAGACGCTGTCACCAGTGCCCTGCGTGTGGGGGTGAATACCACCTTCGGCTTTGGCGGGTTGCTCGACATCGCCACGGAGATGCGTTTGTACCGCGTGAGTGCGGATTTTGGCCAATCATTGGGCTTCTGGGGTGTGCCGCCAGGCCCCTACCTTGTGCTGCCGGTTCTCGGCCCTTCAACGTTGCGCGACACGGTGGGTATCAGTGTGGAAACGCGTGGTGATCTGGTGTACGGCATCGCAGATGTCCCCACCCGAAACTCCCTGTACGCCTTGCGTGCGGTTGAAACCCGCGCAGGTCTGCTGCGAGCCGGTGCCGTGCTGGACGAGGCTGCGCTGGACAAATACACCTTCACCCGCGAAGTGTTCCTGCAGCGCCGCCAGAGCGTGATCGATGGCCAGCGGAACCGCGACGACGAATGACAGTCTCACACCGACCGGCCGGCACAAGCCAGCCCCCAGAAGGAAACAACATGAAACGACGCCACTGGATTTCCCGCGCCGCCACCCTTGCGGCCACAACTCTGCTGCCCACTGCGGCCCTGTGGGTGTTGCCTGCGCAGGCAGCCGACGAAGCACCCGATGCGCTCATCAAACGCGTGGCCACCGAAGTGTTGGATGCCGTCAAGGCCGATGCCGCCATTCAAGCGGGCGACATGGCCAAGGTCATGGCGCTGGTGGACGGCAAGATCATGCCCAACGTCAACTTTGCCCGCATGACTGCTTCTGCAGTGGGCAGGTTCTGGCGGCAGGCCTCACCCGAACAGCAAAAGCAGTTGCAGGACGAATTCAAAATCCTGCTCGTGCGCACCTATTCGGGTGCTCTTGGCCAGGTCAAGGACCAGACCCTGAGTTTTCGGCCCATGCGCGCGGCCCCCACCGACACCGAAGTGGTGGTGCGCTCCGACGTGAGAGGCCGGGGAGACCCGATACAGCTCGACTACCGGCTCGAAAAAACCGAGGCCGGCTGGAAGATCTATGACCTCAACGTGATGGGCGTGTGGCTGGTGGAAACCTACCGCACCCAGTTTGCGGCTGAAATCAATGCCAAGGGCATTGACGGACTCATTGCCACGCTGTCCAAGCGCAACAAAGCCAACGGCAAAGCCGGTTGACAGCGCCATGCTGACCTTGCCGTCCACGCTCACACACGACGAGGCCCCTGCTTGGCTGGCCCTGTGGCTGACACAGCTGCCGATGGGCCATGGCCAGGTCGTGCAGCTCGACGGCAGCGCGCTGCAGCGGTTTGACTCATCCGCCCTGTCGCTGTTGCTGGCTTTGCGACGGCACCTGCTGGCAAGGGGACAAACACTGTCCCTGGTCGCGGTACCACCGCGTCTGGCCGAGCTGGCCACCCTGTACGGGGTGGATGAATTGCTGGCCGCATAAAATCGCGGGTTCATGTCCGCACTCAATCCCTCTGCCCGCCCGGCGGCAGACCTCGCCATTTCCTTTCAGGATGTGGTCAAGGTGTATCCCACTCCCAAAGGACCGTTCACGGCGCTGGATGGCGTGAGCCTGTCCGTAGAGCAAGGCGAGATTTTTGGCCTGCTGGGCCCCAACGGAGCAGGCAAAACCACGCTCATCAGCATTCTGGCGGGTTTGTCGCGGCCCACGCGGGGCAGCGCCAGTGTGCTGGGGCACGACGTCACCGCCGACTACGCCGCCGCGCGCCGCGCGCTGGGCGTGGTACCGCAAGAGCTGGTGTTCGATCCGTTTTTCAGCGTGCGCGAGGCGCTGCGCATGCAGTCGGGCTATTTCGGCCTCAAGCACAACGACGCCTGGATCGACGACTTGCTGGCCAGTCTGGGCCTGTCCGACAAGGCCAATGCCAACATGCGCCAGTTGTCGGGTGGCATGAAACGCCGTGTGATGGTGGCGCAGGCATTGGTGCACAAGCCCAAGGTCATCGTGCTCGACGAGCCCACCGCTGGCGTGGACGTGGAACTGCGCCAGACGCTGTGGCAATTCGTGCGGTGCTGCTGACCACGCACTATCTGGAAGAGGCCGAGGCGTTGTGTGGCCGCATCGCCATGATCAAGCGTGGCAAGGTGGTGGCACTGGAAAAGACATCTGTGCTGCTCAGCCGCGCATCGTCCAACGTGCTGCGCTTCAAGACGGACACGCCTCTGCCTGCCGAACTGGCCGCCCGTGCACGCGTGACCGGGCGTGTGGTGCAGCTGCCTGCACACAACGCCCTTGAAGTCGAACAGATTCTGGCTGCAGTGCGCCTGTCTGGCGGCGTTGCTGAAGATGTCGAGATGAGAAAAGCCGACCTGGAAGACGTGTTCCTCGAAGTGATGGGGGAAACCGCATGACCGGCTGGCAAGCGCTGTTTTACAAAGAGGTCCTGCGTTTCTGGAAGGTGGGCTTTCAGACCGTGGCCGCGCCGGTGCTGACGGCGGTTCTGTACATGATGATCTTTGGCCACGTGCTGGAAGACCATGTCACGGTGTACGACTCCATCAGCTACACAGCTTTTCTGGTGCCCGGCCTCG
>JAIFMP010000012.1 GCA_020048405.1 Hydrogenophaga sp. | reverse complement strand
CATGGTCGCAAAGACCGGGTTGCGCAACGATACCTGGGTGAACCACATGGTGTCGTGCGCCTCAGGGCTTGGTTGCGGGCAGGGTTGCCGCAGCAGACGCACCGGGCAGGGTCACGGCTGTGTTTTCTTGAATAAATCCTGCCCTGCCGCTTATCAGTATTGAATTGTTTGCTATACCAGTTACGAGTGCGGTGGCCGTGTTGTCCACCCCGTCTGTCAGCCCATGTGCCAATACCTGCACCGGCGTGTGGACCACGCGGGTCCCGGCTGTGTCGCGCAAGATCTGTTGCACATAGGGTTGGGGTCTGTCATTGCGCACCGCATTGGCGGGCACCAGTACGCCGGTGCGTTGGCCCACCGCCACGCGTCCATCGGCAAACAGGCCGTGCCTGAGGCCAGGTGTCGTCTCGAGCTTGAGGTAGGTCAGCACGGCACGATTGCCCGCTTGGGCGCTGGGGCTGATGCGCACCACGCGTGCAGCCACTGGCGCAGTCTGTCCCACAGAAACACGGGCTGCGTCCTTGGGGGGCAGGGCTGCTTCCAGTTCCAGGGCTGACAGGTCCACCACTTCCAGCACGCGGGCATCTACGCCCATCCGCTCGCCGTTCTGCACCAGGCGGGTGGCCACCTGGCCACTGATGGGGCTGCGCAAGGCTGTATCGGCCAGGGCTTTTTGGGCAATGTCCTGCGCCGCCAAGGCAGCTCGGTGCGAGGTGTCCAGTGCCGTTTTGGAAATGAAGCCCTGGGCCACCAGTGCCTGGTTGTTGTCCAGACTGCGCCGGGCGATATCGACTTGAGCCGCTGCGGCCTGTGCCTGCTGGCGCGCTTGTTGCACCCGGGCGCTGTATTCGGTGGTGTCCACGCGTGCCATCACCTGACCGGCCTTCACGCGGTCGCCCTCGCGCGCGGTCAGGCCCTGGATTTCACCGGCCACCCGGGCTTTGAGCACGGCCGTTTGAGTGGCCTTGACTGTGCCTGAGATGGCTATGCTTTGCACCAGCGTGCCATCCCGTGCCAGCACGGTGTCCTGAGCGGCCAGTTCAAACGCCACGGGCGCTTTCAGTTGAGCGGCCGCAGCTTGTGCGTCCTTGGCTTTGGCCTGTCGGGCCAAATAAGCGCGGCCCACGCCGGCGGCAAGGGCCAATACCACTGCGGCCCACAGGGCTCGCTTCAACCAGGTGTTCATGTGTGTGAGGGCGGTGTGGGTGGGGGGCACGCCTGCAGGCCCCGCAGAATGATGTCAGCCTGGCTGGCCACAAAGGCTGACGGGTCAACGTTGGGCATGCCACTGGTCGTCTTCCACATGATGATGAAAATCATGGGCGCAATGATGCTGTAGATCGCGTAGCCAATGTCCAGCTCGCGGAATTCACCCCTGTCCACGCCGCGCTGGAGTATCCGGCGGATCAGCGCATTGCCGGGTTCAATCACTTCCTCGCGGTAGAAGTGCGCCACCTCGGGGAACTGGTGTGCTTCGGTCATGACCAGTTTGGTGATGCCCGACACCTGTGTGGCGCCCACACGCTCCCACCATTGGTTCATGCAGTACCGCACCATGTCGGCCGTGCTGCCGGTGAATGTGTCGAATTCGGCATTCCACTCTCGAAACAGGCCAGACAGGTGGTGTTGAACCACCGCCTTGAACAGCTCGACCTTGCTCGGGAAATACAAAAACAGGGTGCCTTTGGACACACCGGCACGCTGCGCCACTTCTTCTACCCGCGTGGCTGCAAAGCCTTTTTCAACAAACAGGTCGAGTGCGGCCACCAACAATTCACCCGGGCGCGCTTCTTTGCGCCGCTCGCGTTTGTGGCGGGATTCGTCGGATGGTGTGTGAGTCACTGCGGGAGACATTTTTACTGACCAATGGGTTAGTAATATACCCTGCCCGTGGCTTCAGCCGCGCGGCTCAGGGCATGCCGTAGAACGCGCGGATGCCGTCCCACACCGCCGCCGGGTCGTCTGCATAGGTCATCAACGACAAGTCTTCAGGGGAAATGGTGCCTTCTTCCACCAGCACATCGAAATTGATCAGGCGCTTCCAGTAGTCGCTGCCAAACAGAAAAATGGGCACCGGCTTGGCTTTCTGGCATTGCACCAAGGTGATGACTTCAAACAGTTCGTCCAGCGTGCCGAACCCGCCGGGGAACGCGACCAGTGCCTTGGCCCGCATCATGAAATGCATTTTGCGCAGTGCAAAGTAGTGGAACTTGAAGCTCAGCTCGGGTGATACCCATGGGTTTGCCCCTTGTTCATGGGGCAGGGCGATGTTCAAGGCAGCGCAGCAGCCACAGCAGCGGTGATGCGTGACAACCTGAATGGCAGCATCAGCAGCCTGAGCAGCACGTGGGACACCCTGAAAAATGCCCTGGCCACGCCTGTGCTGCCGGTGCTCAAAAGCGCGGTGGACAGCTTGTCGGCCAGCTTTGCGGAGGCGGTCAACAGTGGGTTGATCACACGGTTTGGCGAAACCATCAGCCAGGGGTTTGAATCGGCCATCACCTGGGGCAAAGCGTTCCTGGCGCAGGTGGACTTTGAGGCTATGGGCCAATCCATGTGGGCGTATGCAGACCGCGTGGGCGAGGCGTTTGACCGCATTCAACAGGCGGCTGTCAACGCTGGCAATGTGGTGCAGACCGCGTGGGGCGTGATGACCGCTGGCGGCAATGCCGTGATGACTGCGGCATACACGGTGGGGGAAGCGTTTGCGGGTGTGTTGAGCAACCTGCAGAGCGGTATAGCGCTGGTGCTGACAGGGCTGGCCAAGATCACATTTGGCAGTGTGTCTGCTTCTTTTGCTGCTGCTGCGGCTGACATGAAGTTGCGCTCAAGAGCGGTAGCCAGGACGCGGCCGATGCAATTGCGGCCGCATTCGCTGGCATGGGCATCAAAACCAAAGCCGAGTTGCAAACGCTGGCGGATACAGCCAAAGCCAGGTTTGAGCTGATCAAATCAAGCGGGCTGGCTACAGCCGATGGCGTGGCCTCTGCCTGGAAACAGATGACGGAAGCCGCCATAGCTGCGAATGGCGGGTTTGCCACAGGCACACAGAAGGCGGAAGCCGCCATGTACGGCCTGAGGATCGAAGTGGATGCCACGGGCAAGGCCATTGTGACCAGCATGAAGGCTGGCGAGGACGCGACCAGGGCGTTCGGCAGTGCAGTGGATAGCGCTACTTCCAAGCTGGAAGCCCAAAACGCTGCGCTGGAGCGGCAGATCAGCGCACAGGAGAAAGCCAACGACCTGAAGCAACGCGCCATTGACCTTGAGAACAAGCGCAAGGGCATCGACAGCGAGGGCTTCAGCGTGGACCCGCGCACTGGTAAGAGGTTTGAGTCAACGGTTGATGTTGCTGCTCAAAAAGCATTGGCCGAGGTGCCAAAAGACGGCATGACGGGGCTGTATGACCCGATGGCGTATGCCAAGCTGTATGCTTTTTACAAGGGCCAGCAAGATGCGCAGTTGGATGCTGCCGCGCAGGCTGGCAAGAAATCTGCAATGGGTGCCGGTGTGGTTGGCGCACGCCCCAATCCTGGCGGTGAGAACGCCGGGCCTTCTATGGTGCCCGCCCCGATGGCCGCCAAAACTTACGACGTCAGGGTTAACAACTCGACTGTCAGGACCTACAGCGACGACGATGCGCAGAGGTTGATTCAGATTCTCAAAAATGGAAAGCTGGCATCATGAATGAAGATGCTGAATTTCATGATTGCACGATCATTGATGCATCATTTTTATATGAAATGCCCATTGAGAATATTTCCGAACTTCTGCAAAACCTAAAAGGCAAAAGCGGATTTCATTTCATGTTAGATTTTTTTACTTCCATGGCTGTTCAGATTCTTTACGAAAGCACCTCCCCAGAGGCTTCACGGCGCGGCTTTTGCTTGCTATCGACTGTTGAAGAAGCCCGTAAGGGTTGATGCTGTTTCTTGTGTGGTAATTCTGTTGCACCCCACGCAAACAAAAACCGCATCAAATATCGCGCGTTTCCGCCGAGAGGCCACGCCAGCAACCCGCCACCCAGTATCAGCACCGTACCCCCCAGCAACAAAGGAAGGTGCTGCTGTATCTCGAAATCACGCGCTGCCAAGGCCGAATACACCAGCACTGGTGCCAAGACATCCAGCGCAATTCGGTTGAACGTGCTCAGGTCAGGGCGCTGCCGCCGCGCGTACCCGTATCCGATGGCGACAATCAGAAACACGGGGACGATGACCCCCGAAATGCGCGTGATCAATTCCATGTGAGCTGTGGCTTCTTGTGCATGAAAAAAGCCCCTTGCGGGGCTTTCAGGCTGGGTTCGAAAAACGGGTCAGACGCGCTTGCGGTATTCACCGGTGCGGGTGTCGATTTCGATTTTGTCGTCCTGGGCCACGAACAGGGGCACGGCCACTTCGAAACCGGTGGCAATCTTCGCGGGCTTCATGACCTTGCCGGACGTGTCGCCTTTGACGGCGGGTTCTGTCCAGGTAATGACGCGCTCGACGCTGGTGGGCAGTTCAACCGAAATGGCTTTGCCGTCATAGAACACCACTTCAACGGTCATGCCGTCTTCCAGGTAGTTCAGCGCGTCGCCCATGTTTTCGGCTTCGACTTCGTACTGGTTGTATTCGGTGTCCATGCACACGTACATCGGGTCGGCGAAGTAAGAGTAGGTGCACTCTTTTTTGTCCAGAATGATCTGATCCATTTTGTCGTCCGCTTTGAAAACCACTTCGGTGCCGAAGTTGGCAATCAGGCTTTTGAGCTTCATGCGCACGGTGGCAGAGTTGCGGCCGCCGCGGCTGTATTCGGTTTTCAGGACAACCATGGGGTCCTTGCCGTGCATGATCACGTTGCCGGCGCGGATTTCTTGAGCGATTTTCATAACAGTTCTGGAAGTAAAGCTGCCTTGTTTCGGCAGGGTGCAGTGGTGGTGGGCGGTTTGCACCAGGTGCGTGGCCACCGCCCGTGGCCAAGGTTTGCCCTGGTGTGTTGACCCAACCGCCTTCGGTTTGGGCTCGACCAGTCAACCCGGCATTTTACCCTGCAGCGAAATCGCGGTTCAGCGCCTGCCACCGCCGCCGCGCCCACCGCCCCTGCCAGAGCCGGCGCGGTTGTTGCCTGCCCGACGGGCCGCCCGGCGGGCGGCGCGCTCCACCAGCTCCCGGTCGCTCAACGTGCTTTGCGGGTTTTCAAGACGAAAACGCTCGATGCGTTGCGCCAGGGTTTCCCCCGTGTTGGCCAGGCTTTTTTCTTCGAGTTTGGCCAGTATGGTTTCCTTGATGCTGGCCGCTTTCTCGTCTATCTGCGCATCGAACCTGCCGCGTTTGCGCTTGAAGAATCGGGGTATGTCGTCATGCAGACGGGGGGCGCTGGACACATTTGTGGCGTAGGCGGCGCGGCCCGCAGGCACTTCGAGGTCGTCATCTTCGGTTGACAGCACAGTTGCGCCCTCGTACACCAAGTGTTGCGTCCCCGCCTCTTCGGGATCAGGTGCCTCTTCGGTGGCAAAGTGTTGCACTTCAAAGTCCGTGCCGCGTATGCCGATGGTGGCCACCGGGGTCTTGAGCCGAAACGCCCCGGGGTTGCTCTTGGCGATCCAGCCCGATACCAGCCGAAGTCCGCCTTTGATCAGGTCTATCCAACTGGTATCGGCAGTCATGCCTGTGAGTTGGTACGCCACGAGGCGTATCTGGGCGCCCGGGCGCACCGCGAGGTAAGCCCCGTCTTCCATTTCGGCGTGTATCTCGGCTTCAGAGCTCGTGGCAATGAGGTCACCCGACCGCAGTTCCATGCCCGCAGTTGCCACGCGTTCCAGACCGTCTGCTCCGGTCAGGAGCACATGCCCGTGTACCAGTTTGACTTTGCCTGCGAGCGTCGTCGCCACCCGGCCATCGGCCCACGCGAGCGGGCCCGTGAAACCGGCAGCCCAGGAAGACGCAGCCAGTGTCATGACGGTGCGACGGCCAAATAAAACACGGTGCGCCATGGGTGAACTCCGTTGATCAAGGAGGGGCCCCAGTTTAGCCACGCCATCTGTGGGTGATTTCCAGCAACTGGGTGACGAGATCGGCCTGCGCGTTCAGGCGAGCGCGCGCCGCCAACACGGCGCTGCGGTGTTGCGCTGCATCGGGGAGCACCAGTGGCCCATGGGCAAAGCCGTTCCACTGCCAGTGCGCCTGGCGCACGTCCGCCGGAGGCTGCAGCCAATCCAGGAAGGCGTTGAGCTTGTGCTCATGTGCGCCATCGTCTTGCGGGTAGATGTGCCAGATGAAGGGTTGACCAGCCCACAAGGCACGCACCAGTGAGTCTTCACCGCGCACGAAATTCAGGTCGCACGCCCACAGCAGTTCGTCAAAACCGGGCTGGGGCAGGGCTGGCAGTGCGTGCAGGTGCAAGCGGCCGTGCCCGTTGGCTTCCCACCCCAAGGCCTGCACGGCTTGGGCCACTGCAGCAGCGGGCCGACCGGGCGTGACAAGCAGCCGGGTCGGCTGGTCGCGCGCCGCCAGAGATTGCAACAGCTCGGTCAGTGCCGGCGGTTCGTAGCAAAACAGGCTGATCACCGATTCACCCTGCCAGGGCACATCTCGGGTGGCCAGCCAGGCGCTTCGATCAAACCTGGCTTGGCGCTGGGTCAGGTCAGGCTCGCGCAACAGACCACCCGTGCCCTCGGTAAAACCGGGGTAGAAAAAATGCTTGGTGCGCCCGGCGGCGGGGCCGCGCATCACAGGAGACGGCAAGCCGTGGCAGCGGCGGGCATATGGCTCGGCTGTCAGGTACTCCAGGTTGATCCAAACGGGAGTTTTTGAGCGTTTTTGGTGCCCACCGCTTGATGGTATTGAAAAGTTTGCTATGAAGGCCTCTTCAATGTCACACCCAAACGCCTCCACCCACACGTCGGATGCGGGCAGGTTGCGCAAGGTGTCGGTGTCGGCAGACAGGCTCCAGGGCAACACCTGCACGCCAGGGGTTACTTCGGGTGCCATCCACGACAGGGCGCTGGCGTCATCCACCCACAGGCGCACGCGGTGCCCCAGGGCCGCAAGCTGCGTGCTCAGTCGCCAGGTCACACCCAGGTCACCATGGTTGTCGATGACGCGGCAAAACACATCCCACAACCAAGGCGCATGAGCTTGGTTGCATGGGCTTGTCAGGGCGATGGGGGGAATTACGGCGGACATGGCGCGACACAATACAACCATGTCTGACCCGACCCCGCCCCAGCAGCCTGTTGCATCGCACATCCCGCAGCCCGCACACCCCGAGGCGCTGCTGCGCGAAGTGGCGGCTTTGCCCGCGTTGCCGGGCGTGTACCGCTACTTCGACGAGGCAGGCCAGGTGTTGTACGTGGGCAAAGCGCGCAATTTGAAAAAGCGCGTGTCCACCTACTTCCAGCGCAGTCACGATGGCACCCGCATTGGGCACATGGTCAGCCGCATCCTGCGGATGGAAACCACTGTGGTGCGGTCCGAGGCCGAGGCACTGCTGCTGGAAAACAACCTCATCAAGACGCTGAACCCCAAATTCAACATCCTGTTTCGGGATGACAAAAGCTACCCCTACCTGCGCGTGGGGCGTTTGCCGGTGTTGCATGGCACCGATGTGGAAGGGTTGGGCGGGCCCACCAGCCCCACCGACTACCCGCGCATGTCGTATTACCGGGGTGCGGTGGACAAAAAGCACCAGTACTTCGGCCCTTACCCCAGCGCCTGGGCGGTGAAAGAAACCATCCAGCTCATGCAAAAGGTGTTCAGGCTGCGCACCTGTGAAGACACGGTTTTTGGCAACCGCACCCGGCCTTGTTTGCTGTACCAGATCAAGCGCTGCACCGGGCCGTGTGTGCAGCTCATCAGCGTGGCCGACTACACGGCCGATGTTCGCCGAGCCGCCAATTTTCTGAATGGCGACACGCAGACGGTGCTCGATGAGATGCAGACCCGCATGATGGCCCATGCCGACAGGCTCGAGTTCGAGCAGGCTGCGGAGGTCCGCAACCAGGTGTCGGCCCTGTCGCGCGTGCTTCACCAGCAAGCCGTGGACAACGTGTCCGACAAAGACGTGGATGTGTTGGCGGTGCGCATCCAGGGTGGGCGCGCCTGCGTCAACCTGGCCATGGTGCGCGGCGGCCGCCACCTGGGCGACCGGCCCTATTTCCCTGTGCATGTGGAAGACGCGGTGGTGTGGGCCGAGGGTGACGATGGCTCTGCCCCATCGGATGCCCCCGACATGGCCCAGCGCGTGCTGGAAGCCTTCATTGCCCAGCACTACACCCAGACCCCGCCACCGCCAATTCTGGTGGTGGGGGCTCCGGTGGATGCGGGCCTGCTGGAGTTGCTGAGCGAACAAACCGGGCTCAAGGTGAGTGCGGTGGTCAACCCCCGCGAGCACCGGCGCATCTGGCTGGATATGGCGCAAACCAACGCCGACCTGCAACTGGCCCGCCTGCTGGCTGACGAAGGATCGCAACAGGCTCGCACGCGTGCACTGGCCCAGGCCATGGACATGCCGCTGGACGATTTGGCCGGCTTGCGCATCGAGTGTTTTGACATCTCGCACACGGCAGGCGAATCCACCCAGGCCAGTTGCGTGGTGTTTGAAAGCCACCAGATGCAAAGCGCGCAATACCGCCGCTACAACATCGACGGCATCACCCCCGGCGACGATTACGCCGCCATGCGCCAGGTGCTGTTGCGCCGTTACGGCAAGCTGGCCGAGGCGCTGCGCGAAAGCGGTGGGCAGGTAGGCAGCAGCGCAGCGCAGCGCCTGCCCGACTTGGTGTTGGTAGACGGCGGCAAGGGGCAGGTGAGCATGGCGCGCGAGGTGTTCGAGCAACTGGGTCTGGATCTGGCCCTCATTGCCGGGGTAGAAAAAGGCGAGGGTCGCAAGGTGGGCCTGGAAGAACTGGTGTTTGCCGACGGGCGCGACAAGGTCTACCTGGGCAAAGACTCTGCCGCCCTGATGCTGGTGGCGCAAATCCGTGACGAGGCCCACCGATTTGCCATCACCGGCATGCGCAGCCAGCGCGCCAAGGTGCGCACGGGCGGCAGCAAGCTGGAAGACATCGCCGGTGTGGGCCCCAAACGTCGGGCCAAGCTGCTGCAGCGCTTTGGCGGGGTGCGCGGTGTGGCGCAAGCCAGCGTGGAAGACCTGATGACGGTGGACGGCATTTCTGCCGAATTGGCCGATGTCATTTACCGGGCACTGCACTGATGCCGCGTGGTGAATAATCCCGGCATGTTCTTCAACATCCCGACCCTGCTCACCTGGGCCCGCATCGTGGCCATCCCATTCATCGTGGGGGTGTTTTACCTGCAGGGTGTGGACATGGCAACGCGCAATCTGTTGGCCACCGCCATGTTCGTCGTGTTTGCACTCACCGACTGGGCCGATGGTTACCTGGCCCGTCGTTGGAATCAGACTTCTGCTTTTGGCGCGTTTCTCGACCCCGTGGCCGACAAGTTTCTGGTGTGTGCCAGTCTGCTGGTGTTGGTGCACCTGGAGCGGGCCGACGTGTTTGTGGCACTCATCATCATCGGTCGCGAGATTGCCATTTCGTCGCTGCGCGAATGGATGGCCATCATTGGTGCCACCAAAAGCGTGGCGGTACACATGGTGGGCAAACTGAAAACCACCGTGCAGATGGTGGCCATTCCTTTCTTGCTGTACGACGGCGTGTTGTTTGGCATGGTGAACACTGCAGTCTGGGGGCATTGGCTGATCTGGGCATCTGCCGTGTTGACCGTGTGGTCCATGGTGTATTACCTGCAAAAAGCCCTGCCCGAAATCAAAGCGCGCGCTCGATGAGCGCTAAGGCTGTTCCCGTTGTGCCGGGCTCTGGCGTGTCCCAAATTTGGCTGCGAGCCATGCCTGCGGTGTTTGTGCTGATCTGGAGCACGGGATTCATCGTCGCTCGGTACGGCATGCCCCACGCACCGCCTTTCAGTTTTCTGGCCGTGCGCTATGCCTTGTCCATCGCCTGCTTTCTTCCCTGGATTGTGTGGGCCAAGGTTCCCTGGCCCCAAAGCCGAAATCAGTGGTTGCACCTTGGGCTGACGGGAGTGTTCATGCACGCCATGTACCTGGGGGGCGTGTGGGCAGCCGTGAAGGCTGGCATGGGTTCGGGCCTGTCGGCCTTGGTGGTGGGGCTGCAACCGGTGCTCACGGCCATCTGGCTTTCCGCCCTGGCTTCAGGCAGTGGGCAGCCAGCCGTGTCTCGGCGACAGTGGATGGGCTTGGTGCTCGGTTTTGTGGGACTGGTTCTCGTGGTGTCGCGGAAATTTGGCAGCGGTGGGCCAGGTGATCAGGCCAACTGGCTCAATCTGTGGTTTGCCGTGATGGCCTTGTTGGCCATCACGGCGGGTACGCTGTATCAAAAGAGGTTTGTGAAGCCCTGCGACGTTCGCACCGCCAATGCCGTTCAGTTGGGAGCAGCGTTGCTGGTAACGCTGCCCCTGGCCGTCGCAGAGCCCGAGGCCATGCATTGGAACGCGCAGCTTGTCGGCGCCATGACATGGTCAGTGCTTGGCCTCACGTTGGGCGGTAGTTCTCTGTTATACCTGCTGATCCAGCGCGGTGCGGCGGCCAGTGTCACCAGTCTGATGTATTTGGTGCCGCCTTCCACTGCTTTCATGGCCTGGGTGCTGTTTTCGGAGCCCATCACGGCTGCCACGCTGGCGGGAACTGCACTCACGGCGTTGGGGGTGAGCCTGGTGGTACGGCCATCCAAACCTTGACAGTGTCACCGATCCATTTGATGCCGGATTTCGCTATAGGGGCTGCGGCTTTTTTTCACTGGTCTGCGCGACCACTGCGTCCTATGCGTCTAGAATTCGCGTCCTTGAAATCCAGACATCTCCCGGTGCCCGGCACAAGCATTTGCCTGTCGGTATGACCTCCCCCAGTTTCTAGGGAAATTTTGTGAACAAAACCGAACTGATCGACCAAATTGCCAACGATGCCGATATTTCCAAGGCATCGGCCACACGCGCTCTTGATTCAGCCCTGGCTGCTATCGCCGCCACCCTCAAAATGGGTGGTTCAGTTTCTCTGGTGGGTTTCGGCACTTTTGAGGTGGGGCAGCGTGCCGCCCGCGCCGGCCGCAACCCCCGTACCGGCGAGTCGATTAAAATCGACGAAGCAAAGGTTCCTAAGTTTCGCGCAGGCAAGGCATTGAAAGATGCTCTGAACTGAGCCAAACCGGTCACCCGTTTTCGGTGGGGTGCTTAGCTCAGTCGGTAGAGCGGCGCCCTTACAAGGCGTAGGTCGGCGGTTCGACCCCGTCAGCACCCACCACCAAAAACCCAATAAAATCAACCACTTAGGTAGATTTCAAAGGCTCACAGCGATGTGGGCCTTTTTTACTTAAGTGCCCCGTAAGTGCAAACAACACCTAACGCTGCACTTATGCGCCTTCTGTAAGTGCCGTGTTGCTGTTCTGCCACTTTGCCCAGCACGGCGGCTTGAAACCTACCAAACCGACATAACCGACTGGCGGTGGTGGTGCGAAGGTATCGACAAGCAACAAAAAACCCGCCTGAGCGGGTTCTGGTGCGTCTGGTGTGGTGTGTCACCCGTTGCGCTGCGCCTGTTGTGCCTCGGTCAGTTGCTGCGCCAGCCATGCGGTGACCTCCACGCTCGATGCACCCTCGGCCATGCGCTGGCGGGCAAAGTCACGCAGTCGTCTGCCCTCGGCCCAGATGGCAACCTTGCCGCGCTCATTGGCAAACCTTGAAAAAGAACGCCAACGAGCGGGGCACGATGCGCACGTTGCGAAATGCCGGGTCGCTTTCGGACACGTTCGCGGCTTCGTTGCGCCAGCTTGCGGTGGGGATGGTGCTGATGGCTGCGAAGTCATAGGACTTGGCACCGGCAGAGCCTTCAGGGCCACCAAGCATCACCACCTGGGCACCGGCTTGCATCACCGTGGACTCGGCGGTCATGGCGTTCAGCACTCGGCCAAACACCTCAGTCGGCAGCAGGTAACCGCCTGTGCTGTCGGTGCCAGCGGCCAGAGCCTTTTTGCTCAGTTCGCTTTTGACCTTCATGCCAGCAGCGCCGCGCAGGAAATCGGCCAGATTGTCATCTGACTGCGACTGCGCAAAGCCCTTGGCAGACAGTGCGCGGGCGGCGTTGTCACCGGCCTTGATGGTCAGCAGGGGTTTCCACTTTTGGATCCAGCGTGATAACCACAGTGCGGCGGGTCATGTCGCGCACAGGCTCCACGTTGTTGCCGCTGGACAAGAACAATGCTCTAGTGCCCACGGTGGCGGTTTTGCTCACACCCAGCACGCGCCCGGTCAGGTGTTCTTCAGTCAACGCACTGCACAGCGTTTTGAACGGAATCAGATCAGTGGTCAGGTTGTCAAACATCACCACGCCGGGGGCTTCCAGAAGCAGTGCCAGAAGTTGTTTTTGGCATTCCTCGTCACTGGTTGGGAACCCGGTTGCAGATACGTTTGTTGGTGTAACAAACGCAGCCACGATGCTGGATAAGTAGGATTTGCCCGATGCGATCTGCGGTGCCTTGATGTGGAACATCGGCGCAGTTGACAGGCTGGGTC
>JAIFMP010000086.1 GCA_020048405.1 Hydrogenophaga sp. | reverse complement strand
AGAAGTCACCCGAGCGGGTGATGAGCTACTTTCAGGACCCAAGGGTCAAATATGCCGCCGGTTAAGACTTCATGGGGCCGGAGCAATAGTTCATTCAGGCGTTTGCGCATTCGCTTGTTCAGGGGGTTGATCTGAGACAAACCAATGGTCGCAATGAACGCACCGATCAGCCGCTGGCCTGGCAGGTCAATGCCCTCACCGAACGAGCCGCCCAATACGGCAAAACCGATGCCTCGGCCCTCCTCGGTGACGCAGTCCGGAAACCGCTGCTGCTCGGCTTCGCTCATGCCGCGTTGTTGCACCCACACGGGCACATCTGGGTGGGTAGCCTGAAATGCGTCGACCACCTGCTGCAAATACGCGTGGCTGCTCAAGAAACCCAAATAGTTGCCGGGTCGTGCATTTAACTGAGCGGCCATGATCTCCACCAGCGTCTACAGCGAGTGCCCACAGTGTGCATGGCGCCTGGAGACACCCTGTGCGTGGATCAAGCCCCGGCGGGTGCACCCTCAGGCGAGCATTCTTGGCTTGTGCAAAGTTTGCAAACACAAACACAAACACAAACACAAACACAAACACAAACACAAAGATGTTCCAGGCAGGCTTTTGGCGCAAGAATAGGTACGTGCTCATGGGCGAACTGTGTCGGGTCAAGTGCAATCGCCTTCGGTTTGCTGGAGTGGGTGGCGAGTTTTCTGGAGTTGAACATGCTATGAGTGCGTCAAATCTACCGGACTGCCGCAAAGGGTGTGTTTGGTGCGTGTATCCATTAAACTGGTCATCTATCTAGTCAGATGGATTCCAAGGAGTTTCAACATGCACACATGGCCTGTTCAAGATGCCAAAGCGCGGTTCAGCGAGTTTCTGGACGCCTGCCTTCAAGAAGGGCCGCAAATGGTGACCCGTCGCGGTACTGAGGCAGCGGTGTTGGTGCCTGTGGGGGAATGGCGACGCCTTCAATCGGTGGTGCGGCCCTCACTGAAAGCTCTCTTGCTGTCAGACGACGCGCGTGCTGAGTTGACCCTTCCCCCGCGTGGCCAAGCCAAGCGTCGGCCCATTGATCGCCAGGCCTGACACCATGTATTTGCTGGACACCAATGTGGTATCCGAGCTGCGCAGGCCCCGTCCGCACGGCTCGGTGCTGGCCTGGCTCGCTTCTGTTGACGACACGGAGCTCTTTGTGTCTGCCGTGACGCTGGGCGAAATTCAAGCGGGTATTGAGTTGACGCGTGAGCAAGACCCAGCCAAAGCGGGTGAGTTGGAGGGCTGGCTGGATATGGTGGCCGGGGCCTACAACGTGCTGCCCATGGATGCTGCCGTGTTTCGTGCGTGGGCGCGGCTGATGCACCGCAGATCAGACACTTTGTACGAAAACGCGATGATTGCCGCCACTGCCAAGGTACATCGCTTGACCGTTGTGACCCGAAATGTGGCGGACTTTCAAGCTTTGGGTTTTGAGGTGCTCAACCCGTTTGCCCTCGTTTGACCTGGTCCTTCACCGTACCGCTGAAAACCGCTGTTCCATTTCGCGCCGCATGGCTTTGCGGATTTCGGCTGCGGCGTGGCGGCGTTTTTCGTCGGGGCTGAAGGGGCGCAGCGGCGGCACCTGCGTGGGTTTGCCGTCGTCGCCCACGGCCACCATGGTGAAGAAGCAGCTGTTGACGTGACGGGTTTCGTGGCTGCGGATGTTCTCGGCAATCACCTTGATGCCAATTTCCATCGACGAGGTGCCCGTGTGGTTCACGGCGGCCAGGAAGGTGACCAGCTCGCCAACGTGTATGGGCTGACGGAACATCACCTGGTCCACGCTCAGCGTCACCACGTAGCTGCCGGCGTAGCGGCTGGCGCAGGCGTAGGCCACCTGGTCGAGCAGTTTCAGAATGTTGCCGCCGTGCACGTTGCCTGAGAAGTTGGCGGTGTCGGGCGTCATCAGCACCGTTCCATGGCAAAAAGGCTTGGGTTTCAGTGGGGGTTGGTTTGCATGGCCTGGTACACGCAGGCGGCGGCAAAGGCATCGTTGGCGGCGTAGACCACCTGATGTTCGCTCAACTGGGCGTTGGCCCAGTTGGAGGTGGCGGCCTTTTTCGACTTGGCAAAGTTTTGCCGAAACACCACGGCCACCGCGCCTTTGACGCCCATGTCTTTGCGCCAGCCACGCTGGTGAAACAGGTGGTTCAGGTCCTCCACACAAGCAGGTTCCACGCCAAATTTGTGCAGCATGCGTTTTTTGTCGTCGCCCAGGCCAAAGCCCACTTTGGTGAAAGCGGGGTTGGCCATCCAGGCCGCCACGGTGGCGCGGCAGTCGGCGTCGTGGAGCTGAATGACCCAGGCGTGGGTGGTGCTGGCCAGTTGCAACACATGTGGGCCGTCAGACGTTTCCCCCACCGAGAAGGTGGGTTTCGATTCCGTGTCAAACCCCCACACCGGGGTTTGGCTCAAGCGTTCCCACGCTGCCAAGGCTTGGGGCGCGGTCTGCACCAGGGTGATGTCTGGCGGCCCAAGCCGGGGGAATGCCGGCAACAGGGCAATGTCTTCTTTGGCGGGGACCGATTTGTGCGTTGACATGTGGGTGGGGGTGGGTGGGCAAGTGCAGGACCCGAGCATCGCACACCGCACAATGCGGGGCATGGATTCACACAGCCACATCGACATCCCCGCCTCTTTTCAGGCGCTGTACGAGGCCAAACGCACCGCGCGGATCAAGCCCGTGCGGGCTGCGGTGTGCGCCCGCTACGAGCTGTGTGAAGACATGGCGAACATGCTGGTGGACACCGCTCAAACCATGCAGTTTCAGCTGGGCATCACCGAAGCCGATGTGCTGCAACGGGTGTGGCAAGGCCTGACACAGCCCGAATCGGTGGTGGCACCCGACGAGGCCCAGTGGGTGGTGCACCGCCTGGCGGAGCTGTGCGGCTGGCCTCGTTTGGCACTGCAGGCTGACAGCTGAGCTTCAGTTCAGCGGCTGATGGTCGATAACATGTTGAGTCGCGGGCGGCAACGTACGTTTCAGGAGAACATTCATGCAAATCACCAGTTCCAGCGTGTCGCAGGCTGCGGCGTCTGTCGCAGGGGGCAGTCCCATGCAGGATGTCCAGATCAATGTGCTCAAAAAGGCCATGAATGCACAAGCCAGTGCGGCTGCAGCGCTGATTCAGGCGCTGCCTCAGCCCACGGGTGCCTTGCCTTTGGCCACCAGCGGCACTCTAGGCACACAACTCAACACCCGCGCCTGAGCTCTCCCGTTTTGCGCTTGCTGCCCACAAGTGGCGGCAAACGCACTGCTTTTCCGGCTTTCAGGCCAGGGGTGTTGCTTTTACATTCGAGCAGAATGAACTGAGATTGCCTGTCATGTCGCCCCACTGCTCTCCACTTTCGACGCCAGCACGCGTGTGCTGGACGCGTTTCGCACGCCTCGCGTCTGCATCGATGCTGTGCGCCCTGGTGGCGGCGTGCACCACGCTGGACGTGCCGCGTGCCATGAATTACCCGGCATCGGGGCAGCAAAAGGCCCGCGCTGTGCACCATTGGGACCTGCTGGCCAACGACGTGGCTGACCGCATTGCCACCAAAGCCGCAGCGGGCTCCATGGAAAAAAACACATTCCACCTGGTGCCGTCCACTGGCAGCACGTTCAACCGTGCGTTTGGCGATTTGCTGCTCACCCGGCTGGTGGAGCGGGGGCTGGTCATGGCAAGCTCGCCGGCGCTGGACAACTCGGCGGGTGCATACATCCGCTTTGACGTACAGGTGGTTTCGCATGAAAGCGGTGCCCGCAATGCACCTGCCATGCCCCTGACCAGCCTTGCGGTGGGCATTGCCGTGCTGCGAGACTCGTGGATGCACATCCCTTCCAGCGCCAGCGGTGCATTGGCCGGGCTGGCCACCGGCATGGTGGGCGACCTCTCCAGCCAAATGCTGTCGGGCACAGCTTCCGGCGGGCCCACACGTACCGAGCTGCTGGTCTCCACTTCCCTTGAAATGGGTCAGCGTTTTGTCACGCGCACGTCAGACATCTATTACATAGAGCCCGAAGACGCCAAACTCTTCATGCAGCCGCCTCCGCCCCCGCCTCCGCCCCCCCCGGCACCCACCAAAAATTGGAAAGTGGTGGGCTCATGAAGCGGCGCACCTGTCTGGCACTGGCGCTGGGCTTGTCGGTGGCACTGGGTGCTTGCACCACCGTGGAAGACGGCCTGGGCGGTGACCTCATCAAGCTCAACTACCGCGCCACCGACGCCCTGATGCAGGGCGTGACGCTGGACCCCGCGCAGCCCGTGCTGGTGGCCACCCTCGTAGACCAGGAAGAGTTGTCAGAGTCGTCCCGCCTGGGACGACTGGTGTCTGAACACATCAGCAGCCGCCTGTCCAACAAGGGTGTGCGGGTGGTCGAGCTGAAGCTGCGGGAGCAGTTGTTCATGAAAGGCAGCACGGGTGCACTGCTGCTGTCGCGTGAAGTGCGTGATGTGAGCCAGGCGCACAGTGCACAAGCCGTGGTGGTGGGTACATACACCTCGTCAGGACAGACGCTGTACATCAGCCTCAAGCTGGTCAAGCCCGAAGGCAATACCGTGGTGTCTGCGCACGACTATGTCATGCCGCTGAACGCCAACATCAAAGGATTGTTGCGCTGAACTGAGGTCACACGGCCATGAAAAAACGCCCCGAAGGGCGTTGTCTGATGGAGCGCGGGGCCGGAATCAGGCGTGGTGCTCGTAGCGTTGCAGCACGCCCCGGATGGTGGATGCGAGTTCGTCAGCCTGGAACTTGGCCACGTAACCGTCGGCCCCCACGTTGCGCACGTGGTCTTCGTTGGTGGCGCCTGACAACGACGAGTGGATGACCACCGGCACATGGCGGAAGCGCGCGTCCTGCTTGATGTTTTTGGTCAGCGTGAAGCCGTCCATTTCAGGCATTTCCAGGTCGGTCAGCACCATGGCCACGCGGTCTGAAATCTGTTGGCCTTTGGACTCTGCATCGTTGGAGATATGCAGCAATTTCTCCCAGGCTTCCTGTCCGGACTTGGTCATGACGAAAGGCACGCCCATCGCGTTCAGGCCCTGTTCAATCATGGCGCGGGCCACAAAAGAGTCGTCTGCCGCCAGCACCACGCTGCCTGGCTTGAGCTTGAGCACCGGGCCGATGGAGGATGTGTCGAGTTCGCCATCGTCGTTGGGCATCACATTGCCCAGGATGGATTCCACGTCCAGTACCTGCGCCAGTCGCGACTGGTTCACGTCACCATCCAGGCGGGCAATACTGGTCACCATGCCACCGGCAGCGCCCCGCTCAGCGGGCAGCACCTGTCCCCAGTCGAGGCGGACGATGTCTTCCACGCTTTCCACCGCAAACGCCTGCGTGGTGCGGGCAAACTCGGTCACCAGCATGATATTCAAGCCGGTTTTGGGCACACATCCGATCACGGCGGGCAGGTCAATCACTGGAATGATCTGGCCGCGCAGATTGACCACGCCCAGCATGTGCTGGGTGGAGCCGGCCATGGCGGTGACTTCAGGCATGGCCACGATTTCGCGGATCTTGAACACGTTGATCCCGAACAGCTCAGAGGGCATGTTGTCGCGCACGGCCCCCAGCCTGAACAACAACATCTCAAACTTGTTCGAGCCTGTCAGGTTGGACCGTTCGTCCACTTCCTGTTGGATGGATTTGGTGCTCATGCCGGGTTCCTGTAAAAATTGAAGACGAAGGCTTTGGGTGCCGATACTCCATTCTAGAGACCCAGTGCCTGTTTTGGGGATCTTGTGTGCCCTGCGTGGGTCCTGATATGACCCGGTGTTGCGTGGTGTCAAACTTTAAGCCCACGTTTCGTCGCTTTGAACCGGAGTTTTTCCATGAATGCCCTCACTTCCATTGCTCAGTCGGGCCTGCAAGCCGCTCAAACCCGGCTGGGGGCCAGTGCCCACAACGTGGCCAACGGGCAAACGGAGGAGTTCAAGCGCCAGACCGCGCAAGCCACGGCCCAGCCGCAGGGCGGCGTGGTGGTCACGCTCAGCCGGGCGGCCACCGAAGGCAGTGACCTGACGCAAGATGTGGTGGACCAGTTGTCTGCCAAACAAAGCTTTGCGGCCAACCTGGCGGTGCTGAAAACCGCCGACCAGATGATGGGCTCCCTGCTGGACACACGGGCCTGAGGTTCACCCAGGCTGCTCCGGCCTGGTCTGCCGTTTTTCCCCTACAGTCGCGGGCGCGGCGCTGCGAGTGCCGCCTGCCGTTTCGCAAGGCAGTTTCGCCTTCTCCCGCGCATGACCACCCCCACTGCCTCTTCTTCCCCGCCGTCCCCGGCCCTGGTGCCCACTGCTGCTGACGCACTGGTGCAACTCGCGCTGGCCACGTTCGACCAGGCGGTGGACGGGCAAAACGGCTTTCGCAGCCGCCCAGGCCAGCGGCAAATGGCCGAGCGTGTGGCTGCCACCTTCAGCCAGGCCGACCTGGGCTCGCGCCGCGACGCTGCGGCCCCCGTGCTGGGCGCGGCCCCGGTGCCCACATGGGTTGAAGCGGACGAGGCCAATGGCCCCCCGCCCCAGCGCCGTTTTGCTGTGATTCAGGCGGGCACGGGAGTGGGCAAATCGCTGGCGTACAGCGCTCCGGCCATTGCGCTGGCGCTGGCGCGCAACACCCGTGTTTTGATTTCCACCGCCACCGTGGCGCTGCAAGAACAACTCGTGAACAAAGACCTGCCGGCTCTCGCTGCCGCATTGGCCAGCAGCGGCCTGCAGCCCTTCCGGTTTGCCCTGGCCAAAGGGCGTGGGCGCTACGTGTGCCAGCTCAAGCTCGACCGCCTGGCCGGGGGTGACCCGCAAGAGCCCGACGACCTGTTTGCCGACGATGCCTTGCCCGAGGTTGGCGCTTCGTCAGGCATAGCTGTCAGTGCAATATCAGAAAGCGGTAGAGTGACTTTTGATGATCAATTGTCGGCCCGCCATCAGGCGTGGCAAGCCATGGGCATGGCGCTGGCCAGCGGCACCTGGGACGGCGACCGCGACAGCCTGCCCACCGCGCCCGAGGGTGACGTGTGGCAGCCCGTGGCGGCCGAGGCCGCGTCGTGCACCGGCAAACATTGCCCGCTGTTCAACCGCTGCAACTACTTTGAGCAGCGCAAGGCGCTGGTGGGCGCGCAAATCATCGTGGCCAACCACGACCTGCTGCTGTCGTCGCTGGGTTCGCGCGTGTTGCCCGAGTTGGACCACTGCCTGCTGGTGCTGGACGAAGCCCACCACCTTCCCGGTGTGGCGCAAGACCAGTTCACGCGCAGCATGGACCTCACCCGCCTGCGCTGGATCGACCAGCTCGCCCAGCGCGCCACCCAGGTGGGCGCAGCGCTGTACCTGAGCGACGCGCTGGAAGCCCCGCAACTGGCCGCCGCCTTGAAGCTGGCGCTGCAAGACCTGGCCCGCGCCACCGTCGACACCTTGCGCCCCGCCACGCAGTCACCCGTGACCGCCGCCGCCCGCCGCCCCGTGCCCAACCCCGCGTTCAAAAGCGCCGACGACCGCGTGCGCCCGCCCAAAGGGGTGTTGCCCGACGCCATGCTGCCCCCGCTCGACGCCGTGGTGGCCGCCGCCGACGCCTGGCTGGTGCACCTGTCGGGCATGGCACGCACGCTGAAGGCCGAAATCAAAGACAAACCGGAAGACGCTCGCCGCCTGTCCAACCTCTACGCCCACATGGGTACCCTGGCACCCCGGCTGGAGGCCGTAGCCGACACCGCCAAGCTGCTGCTCAGCGGGCACGAGTTGGCTGCCGCGCCCACCACGTCAGGCCTCATCAACCCCGACGAGGCGCCGCCCGAGACCCGCCCTCAAGTGCCCGTGGCCAAGTGGTTCACCTTCGATGCGGTGGGCGACGGCCCGCAGGCCACGCTGCACATCAAGGCCTATGCCTGCCCCACGCTGCCCGGCACCGTGCTGCGCCAGCACCTGTGGCCGCGCGTGCGCTCGGCGGTGCTGACGTCGGCCACGCTCACCAGTTGCGGGCGGTTTGACTTCTTCATGGCCGAGAGCGGACTGAGCGGAGACCCCGATGCCAGCGCCCTGGCCGTGCCCAGCCCGTTCGACTTTGCCGCCCAAGGCCGTTTCGAGGTGGTGGAGACGCGCAACGACCCGCGCGAAGCCGCCGCTTTCACGCGCGAAATGATCGCCTTGCTGATGGCCGATCTGGCCGAGGTGCAAGACGGCGCGCTGGTGCTGTTCACCTCGCGCGACCAGATGCGCCAGGCCGTGACCGCGCTGCCCGACCGGCTGCGCCCCTACGTGCTGGTGCAAGGCGACTGGCCGCGCACCGTGCTGCTGCAGCGCCACCGCCAGGCCGTGGCGCGGGGTGATGCGTCCATCATTTTTGGCATGCAGTCGTTTGGCGAGGGACTGGACCTGCCGGGCACGCTTTGCGCCACGCTGTTCATCGCCAAGCTGCCGTTCGCCCCGCCCGACGACCCGGTGGGCGAGGCCCGTGCCGAGTGGCTGGAGGCCCAGGGCCGCAACCCGTTCAACGAGCTGGTGGTGCCCGCCACCTCGGTGCGCTTGGCCCAGTGGGCGGGCCGCGCCATCCGCACCGAGACCGACCAGGCCCGCATCGTGTGCTACGACCGCCGCCTGCTGCGCACCCCTTACGGCCAGCGGCTGATGCAGGGTTTGCCCCCGTTCACCCGGGTGCAACGGATCTCTGGTTTGTGACCAAAATGGCCTCTGACGCTTTACTGGCGTCATTGTTTGCTGCGAAATAGTGTGCATTGCGGCGTGTTGCCGTGTGTCCCACATGCGCGTCAACCCTTAGCCCGTTTTCCGTGGCATGGGCAACAATCTGCCCGCCCGGACCGTCTGGGTGTCGCCATTGACCGAACATGACACAACTCGTTGCCTCTGAATTCCTGGCGCTTCAGCGCCTGTACCACTGGGAGTCCACCACCCCGCAGCGCGTGGCGCTGACCCAGCCCATGGGCGGGGGCGCGCTGAAGGACTTCACCTGGGCCGAGGTGGCCGATCAGGTGCGCCGCATGGCGGCCCATTTGCAAGCGCAGGGCTGGGAGCCGGGCAGCAAGGTGGCGATCCTCTCCAAGAACTGCGCCTGGTGGATGATGAGTGACCTCGCCATCTGGATGGCGGGTTACGTGTCGGTGCCGCTGTACCCCACGCTGGCGGCCGACACGGTGCGCCAGATCCTCACCCACAGCGAGGCCAAGGCCTGTTTCATTGGCAAGCTCGACGGTTGGGAAGGCATGAAGCCCGGTGTGCCCGAGGGGCTGCCGTGCATCTCGCACGCCCTTTCGCCTGCTGACGCGGTGGCGGCCTACCCCCGGTGGGACGACATCTGTGCCCGAACCCAACCCCTGGCGGGTCAGCCCGTGCGTGCGTCTGACGAGTTGGCAACCCTCATTTACACCTCGGGCACCACCGGGTTGCCCAAGGGGGTGATGCACACCTTCGGCAACTTTGCCTGGGGCTTTGCCGCAGCCATCGAGCGTGTGCCCATGCACCAGAGCGACCGCATGCTGTCGTACCTGCCGCTGGCGCACGTGGTCGAGCGCGTGCTGGTGGAGCACGGCTGGTTGCGCACGGGCATGCACATCTTTTTTGCCGACTCGCTCGACACGTTTGCGGCAGACATGCAGCGCGCACGGCCTACCATCTTTTTCTCGGTGCCCCGGTTGTGGGTCAAGTTCCAGCATGGTGTGCACCACAAGCTGCCACCGGCCAAGCTCAAGCTGTTGTTGTCCATCCCGCTGGTGGGTGGGCTCATCCGCAAAAAAGTGCTCACCGCACTGGGACTGGACCAGTGCCGCATGGCGGCAGGTGGGGCTGCGCCCATGCCCGTGCCGCTGTTGCAGTGGTACCGCCACCTGGGGTTGCCCATCAACGAGGGCTACGGCATGACCGAGAACCTGGCCGTGTCACACCTCACTGTGCCGGGCCAGAACCAGCAGGGCTCGGTTGGCCCCGCCTACAACGGTGTGGATGTGCGCATTGCACCCGAGAACGGCGAGATTCTGATGCGCAGCCCCGCATTGATGCTGGGTTACTACAAGGCACCCGAGCAGACCGCCGAGACATTCACTGCCGACGGCTGGCTGCGCACCGGCGACAAAGGCCGGATCGACGAGCGCGGTTGCCTGCACGTGACAGGCCGTGTGAAAGACCTGTTCAAGACCAGCAAGGGCAAATACGTTGCCCCGGCTCCCATCGAGGACAAACTGGTGATGCACGACGACGTCGAGGCCTGCGTCGTCACGGGTGCCAACCTTGGCCAGCCGCTGGGCATCGTGATGCTGTCGCCCGACAGCGTGGGCAAAGTGGGTCAGGCCGCCGGGCGCGCCGAGGTGGAGGCATCGCTGGCTGCGCACATGGCCAGCATCAATGCAACGCTCGACCCGCACGAGCAACTGCAGTGTGTGGTGGTGGTCACCACCCCCTGGACGGTGGACAACGGCGTGGTCACGCCCACCTTCAAGGTCAAGCGCAACCGCATTGAGGAGTTGTACGGCGCACACTACGAACGCTGGG